>CANHCM010000086.1 GCA_947459155.1 Bacteroidota bacterium
CCCGTGGATGCCTTTTTGGTTGGTGAGCTGACCGTTATAGTTTTTCGTGGTGTGTAAAGGCACATGGGCATCGCCGATGTAATGACCAAGATCGGCCGAAAGCCTTAAAATACGGTCGTAATCCTCAGCTCTGAATGCTGCGGTTAAGCGCTTCATCATCACATCAATGTGCCACGGAACAATACCGTGGGCTTTCAAGGTGTCTTCCGGGTATTTTTTGATGGCATCTTCCCATTTCCTCGGCAGCGAATCCAAAGGTGATGCGCCATAACGATCCAAATCGATGAAATGCCGGGGCGCTTCATCGGGAACGGCATAGCGTCGTTTGTCGGGGTCGACGGCATGTTCAGTGATGAATTCAATATTGGCCTTATAGAAACCAATGAGCTCCGGAGGTAGCGTAAATACTGCAATCCGGTTGATTTCTTTATGTGCAAAAAAGCCCCACGACTGCGCAGGAGGCGATTGAATGGCTTGTATCAGAACAATGGCAAGGAGCAGGACGCCCACCTTCTTTCTCATAATTGGCGCGAATTACTCCCGAAAGATAGGACTTCCACGCTGGATTATCCAGCCGAAACTTCTTCTTTCACCAAGCGCACCAATCCATCACCGCGTAAAATCGGAATGGTCGTCATGGTGTCCATCGTCAGGCAGTACTGAATGTCGTTTTCTAAGTGTAAATCCTTCAAACGCTTGCGGTGCGAGGAGTTTTCCAAAAAGCCATACAAATCGTTTTCGGCCATTTTGAACAGATAACCTGCCGCAATGGTAGAATCGCACATGGTACTGAATTTTCCCGTGGCCAGCAGTTTTTCGGCCAAACCACCGGCAAAAAGTGAGTCCTCGAGGTTAAACTTATTCTTCCAACCGGCACACAGCACAATCACGTTCCGTTCCTGTTCGGCAATCCACGCAGCCAGTGCACTGATGTTTAGGAAAGAGCCAATCAGCACGGTTTGCGCTGATCTTGCCGCTTCTACGGCCTGAGTCCCGTTAGTGGTAGAGATGGCAATGGTTTTCCCACTCAAATCTTCATCGATATAATGAAATGGTGAATTGCCAAAATCAAAGCCCTCTTGCTTAATGGCATTGCGCTCGGCCGCAACGAGGTAACCCATCTGCTTGTAGCGACGTGCTTCTTCGAGTCCGGCAACCGGAATCATTTTTTCAACACCATGGTGTATCGCTGTACAAATGCCAGAAGTGGCGCGCAGTACATCAACCACAACCACAATGGCCTGGTCTTCAGCAAATAAATGGAATAGGGCAGGAGAGTAGCAGGTTTGAATGGTATTCACTGTAAATCAGGCTTTGTAAAACGGCAATTTAACAACCTCTGCACGAAGCAGTTTTTCGCGTACGCGGATGAATATTTCGGAACCCGGCGCTGCAAGTTCGCTGGGTACATAGCCCAGGCCAATGGCTTTTTTCAAACTGGGCGACATGGTTCCCGAACTCACTTTGCCAATCGTTTGGCCATCAGCAGTGCAAATTTCATAATCGTGGCGGGGCACACCTTTATCCGTTAACTCAAAACCAACCAGTTTACGCTGAGGTCCTTCCTGTTTCTGCTTTTCCAATAAGGCCCGATCGTTAAAATCTTTGCTGAATTTGGTAATCCAACCTAAACCGGCCTCAATGGGCGAGGTGGTATCGTCGATGTCGTTGCCGTACAAGCAAAATCCCATTTCAAGGCGAAGGGTATCGCGGGCAGCGAGTCCGGCCGGCTCGATTCCTTCAGCTTTTCCCGCTTCAAAAATGGCTTTCCACATGGGTTCAGCGTGCTGTTGGTCGAAATACACCTCATAGCCGCCGGCACCGGTGTAACCAGTGGCCGAAATCAACACATTGTCGATACCATTAAAGCGGCACTTGGTGAAGGTGTAGTAAGCCAGCGATTCAAGCGGGAAATCGGTAAGTTGTTGCAGAACGGCCGTAGCTTTTGGACCCTGAACGGCAAGTAGCGCCGTTTTTGCGGAGATGTCTTCCATCTCCACTCCCCAGGTGTCGTTCGCCTTCAGCCAGTTCCAGTCTTTTTCAATGTTTGATGCGTTTACCACCAACATGTATTGGTCTTCTTTGATTCGGTAAACCAGTAGGTCATCAACAATTCCTCCCTTACCATTGGGGAAACAAGAGTATTGAACCTTTCCATCGCTCAGTTTCGAGGCATCGTTGCTGGTTGTTTTTTGAATCAGGTCGAGCGCATGAGGGCCGCGAAGGATGAACTCGCCCATGTGGCTCACATCAAAAACGCCCACCTTTTGCCGAACACACTCATGTTCCTGAATAACTCCGGCATAAGTAATCGGCATATCGAATCCGGCGAAAGGCAACATTTTAGCTCCCAACGCCACGTGAATGGCGTGAAAAGGTGTTTTTTGAATGGCAGTAGTCTCCATAGAAGGAATTTTGTGCGAATCTAAGTTATTTTTTGGCCTGCTTAGGCTAGAGTTATCAACGGTTTTCAAGGGTACTTGGCAATCATTCGGCATTGCGTACTTTTGGGTGCGATGAATACACGGTTTTTATTTGCATTCGGACTGTCCTTCCTGTTCCTTGCAAGCTCGATCCTTCACGGGCAGGCGCTCAGCACGCTCAACTATGGCCCCTGTAATTTTGCCATTTCAAATCTGCAATTTCAGCAGTTGCGCAATCCCATCAGCGCACAGCCAAACCCGCAGCAAAGGCTGAGTGTTTGTTTACAGAGCCTCCAGAATGTTTGTCTGAACGCACAACAGCTTATGGATCTGATGCGAATTTTCAACTCCGACGAAGAGCGCCTTCAGGTGGCTTACGCCGGAGTGCCGCGTTTGGTGCCGAACAGCGATGTGTACCCGATTCTCGATCTGTTCAGCCGTTTTTCTACGGCCATTCATTTTTATGAATATATGTTGCCCCGTTTGGGTGGACAAACCCTTCTTCCTCCGGGAATTTTGCAGCCTGTTCCGGTTCCTGTTCAGCCGGTACAGCCAATTCCAGCCATTCCGGTGTTCCCCATGTTGAATTATCCGGGATTGCAAGGCTATGCCGGGCCCCGTAATTGCGGGTTTTTCCTCTCCGACGCCGATTTCGACACCTATGCCCAACAGATTTTCAACCAGCAAGGAGAGGTCACGCGAAGCCGATCCTTGAACGACCTTGCCGGCACTACATGCTTAAGCACGGCGCAAGCCATGAAGTTCAGCACCTTGCTCGAGGTGGAGAATAACCGCCTCGAATTCCTGCGGAGAGCCTATGCCCGGATTTTCGATGAGGCCAACTTCGACCAGGCGCAGCAGGTGTTTTCGCATCCTCCGAATAAATTGGCTTTGGCCGATTTTATACGCCAGTCGCGGCAAGCGCAGATGCCTGTAACGCCTCAACCTCCGCCTTGCGTGGTTGCACCTGAGCAGTTCAGAATGCTGCGTGAAGCTTTAGCCCGCGAAGGTTCATCCAGCTCCCGGTTGAGAATCGCACGCGATCAGATTCCGCCGATGCGCTGCTTTACTTCTCAGCAGATGAAGGAAATTTTGGGATTGTTCTCCAGTTCGGCCGACCGACTCGATTTGGCCAAGTTTGCCTATGCTTATGTGAGTGATCAGGAGAATTATTTCCTCACGGTGAACAGTCTGTTTAATTCGAGCCTTGACCGGGAGGAGTTGAGTAAGTTTATTGCATCACGCCCCCGTTGAGGACGACTTTTTTCCCATCAGTAAATAGGCTGTGATCGCGAAGGCAATGCTTAGTCCGGCCACCATCTGACTTAGAAAATACAAGCACAGGTAAATTTCTGTATTAGAGAGCACCAGGGTGGTTTCGTTGGGATTGTAATTGTACACCGAAGAAAATCCGTTATGGCCTGCCTGCCATTGAACCATGGCTTCGACCCATAATGGATTGATATGATAACTGTAGACAAACAAAAATCCGGAGCTCATTACCGAGGCAATCAAGAGCAGAATGAGGGACGAACGCATGGCTTTTCTAAACGAAAAGTCGATGCCTAGGTCTATGCGCTTTTCCCGCAGATTTAGATTTAAGCACAGAAATAAGAAGATATACAAGGCGTAACTGCTGTAATGACCAAGATTGAACTGCTCGGAATGCCATCCTAAGCCATATTGTAGCAGCGTGAGCGAAATGGCCGCTATTGCTGCCATGAGGCCAAACTTAATTTCGGGTTTGATTTCCACAGGTTGACCAAATTAATCATTTATTTTTCTCTTCCATCACTTTCAAACATTTGAAGACGATCATTTGGGCTCAGATGAAGGCTTGATTTGATGGCCTTGGATTTTTTGGTACTTTTGAAATCCTAACCCAAGTCATGAAACAACTTCTTACTCTACTTCTTCTGATAAGCCTTTGTTTTAGCGGAATCGCACAGAATAGAAAAGGCACTGAATTTACCGGAACCAAAGCCCGTTATTCGATGCTGGGCAAAAGCCGCATGTTCTCTGAAGGCATTAAACCCTTACCCTACAGTATCTATTGGAATAAGAAAAAGAACGTACTTACCGTGAATGCCGGCCCGAAGGAGAAATGGTATACTATCGAGTTAACCGGCATTGATACCATTCAGGGCAATGCAACCCACATGGGAATGTTGGAAGAGTTAAGCAAGGAGACAGACCCTGAAAAGAGAGCGAAAGGGAAATGCGAGGTTCGCTTTTTAATGGATAAGGTGAGCATTAAGATTGGAGAAGCACGTTTGGAAGAGTATCTCCTTGATGGAGCAACGGTATGGGAAGATAAGCCGGTAACGGTAACTCAATAAATCTCCGAATTTGCAAGCGGTAGTGCTTACTTAGTTCATTAATCTGGGCCAGGTAAATTTAAACGTACACCCTTCTCCGGGAGCTGAAACCACTTCTATACGTCCTCCTTTTTCTTCCACAATCTTCTTTACGATGGATAAACCAATGCCGGTGCTTTCGTAATGATCTTTAGCCTGTAAGGTCTGAAACATCTGGAAGATTTTCTTATGACTGTCGAGCGGAATGCCTTGACCATTGTCTTTCACCGAAAATTCGTAAAACGGTCCGGCCTCACGGGAAGCAATTTCAATTAGCGGTTCAGGGTTATTGTTGTATTTACAGGCGTTGCTGATTAAATTGGCCATGACTTGTTCGAGCAGTACTTTTTGGGTGAGAATTTTGGGCATGCCCTCATCGATCCAGACATTGGCATTTTGACGTGCACCAAGCGAGTCGACAATTTCCTCCAACATTTGCTTTACGTCGGTCATCTCTGGATTGACTTTAATCTTTCCGCTACGGGCATAAGAAAGGATGCCATTCACCAAGCCTTCCATACGCTGGATTCGCCCCTTCAACATGTGAATGTTTTTCTGAACACTTTCGGGTACTTCTTGTAAGTCCTCTTCAATAAAGGTGGCCAAGTTGGAGATGGCACGGAGCGGGGCTTTGAGGTCGTGGGCAGCTACATACGAAAACTGCTCAAGCTCCTTATTGCTTCGTTCAATTTGGGTGAGGTAAGTTTTCAACTGTCGCTCCTGCTCCTTGATTTCACGAATGTCTTGGGCCACAATCAGCAGAAAGGTTTTTTCGTTCAAGCTGAACAGATTTACACTCACCTGAACCGGCAGTTCTCTCATGCCCGGCAGAATGATTCCCATTTCCACCAGTCCTGAGTTTGGATCGGGTAACTCACTGAGGAAAAACTCATCAACGGGTTGGCCAATCAGGCTTTGCTCTCTACGTCCTAATTGCTGTTCAACTTGTTTGTTCACCATCGTTATTCTTCCCTGCTCATCCACAATAAACATGAGTATGCCAAGCTCTTGAAGAACTCCCGATAAGAACAATCGTGTTTCATCGGCATCACTGGCCTTGCGCAAACTGCGAATACCAATCTGAACACTGTGCATGGCGAAAGTGCATCCGGCTACGATGATAATTGCGATGTAGGCCGCGACAAAATCCAACCCTTTCCCGCTTATTAAGCTCGTAATCCAAAGAAGCAAGGTTATTCCAACCACGCCCAGGCAACAGGTCATTACAAACCAGTGTCGCTTCGTTTTTCCAGGTGTTTGTTTACGAAGGTTTGTAAGCAGTTGTTGAAGGGTTCCTGCAATGAGCAGAAAGCCAACCAAAAGCGATAGGCTCAGCAGAAATGCCGTGTTCGACTCAATGAACTGCATTCGGTATAAATTGGTAAATTATTCAGGGTTTACGAAAGAGAAGCCGAAACTGTTCAAGCAGCACCTGGTAATTTGGTGTTGGAACTTACATCTCTTCAGGCAATCCCGATCGGATCTTTGCAAGCACTGATTATGGAGAGGGAAATCACTACAAATGCGTTGTTTGCAATTGGTTAGCCCATTGCATTCTCAAGGCAAATCATTCGGCGATTTATTCGATTCTCCTTCTTGTGGAATGAAGGCTCCTGAAAATCCCTCTTCGTAAACGAAAAGAAAGCCGGCAAGCATGGTTTGAATGCTTGCCGGTAAACTTTATCTCTCCTTTCCACTGACATTCAGGATTTCGTTCACCACAATTTCCGTCACGTAGCGCTTATTGCCATCTTTGTCGTTGTAATTTCTGTTAATCAGCTTGCCTTCAATGGCAATTTTACTTCCCTTGGTCAGGTACTTTTCGGCATACTCTGCTGTTTTTCCCCAAGCCACCAAGTTGTGCCACTGGGTTTCTGTAACCTTGTTACCTTCAGCATCTTTGTAAGATTCGCTGGTAGCGAGGTTGAGCCGTGCCAGTTTTCTACCCTGACTGGTTTCTTTCAATTCGGGGTTTGCGCCCAGGTTTCCCAGTAAACGAACTGAGTTTTTAAGTTGATTCATGTTCTGAAAAGATTAATGTGTGAAAAAAATAGGGTGCACCCTGTGTTGTTCCGATTATCAATTGACAAGGCAAGATTAGTGATAAAGTATCCAATTAGTCGTTTATTAAGCATTTATAAACGTTTATAAGCGTTTAGGCTTAGGAAGTTTTGTAATTGTCTTAAATTCAATGTGTAAGTTATTTAGAATGAATTAAAACAAGGAATTCTTCGCGTTCTATGTTGCTTGCTTGTTAAATATTCGATTGATAATCATGATTTTTATTCCATGGATTAGTGAATGCTACTTTCGTGTTGAGAGAATAATTCGTTTCATTGGATAATTGAGTTGATTTAAAATGCAACATTGTTAATGGGTAGATATGTACTTTTAGTCCGTTAACTTTTTACATAGCCGCCATTTGATATGATTTCTTCTACCATTGTTTGTATTGAATGCAACACACGCGTTCAAGGAAGGGCCGATAAGAAGTTTTGTTCTGATGCTTGTCGAAATGCCTATCACAATAAAAACAGAACCGAAATAATGATGGGCGATACCCAAATCAAGCTCGTAAACCAGATTCTTCGCCGAAACCGAAGTATCCTATTGGAGATTTTACACTGCAAAAACCCCAACCGTCCTGTGTCTATCTTCCTGCTAAAGGTTAAAGGCTTTGAGTTCAGCTTTTGTACCCATCTTGTTAACGACAACAAAGGAAATGCGATACATTGCTGTTACGACATCGGTTATCAATACCTCGACAATGGTCGTATTCGGATTATCCGCGATTTTTAATGATTGCCTTTTCAGTTCATTGATTGGATTACCATCATACTGATTACCTGCTATCCAACGATACTGGTATTCCAAAACCTAAGCGCAACACATACTTATTGTTCCATCAACCACCGCGATGCTGAGCGATGATCGGTAATCACAATCTCTAATTGGATGCGTGTTTGTTCGGTTTACATTCACGCTTAGGATTGCAAGAACTCACATAGAAACCAAAATCATCCTGCAGAACCTTAGTTAGCCACGTTTTCTGATTTCCAGCGACTAGTCATCCTTCATCTGTTGCCAAACTAAGGCGTTCAGCAATTAGACTCACACCAACGCTGGAGGCCTTTCTACCAGCCAATCCGAATACCGGCCACAAGGCCATAAGGGTTTTCATAGAGCCTCCAGGCCGGCTGGCTCAATAAATGCCCACTTCGAATGACTGTTGCCGCTTCTGTAAACAGCTGCAAGCCCGGCACTAAGCGGTAGCTCAGACCAATACCCGGGCGGATGCCAAAGATGTTCGACCGGAAGCCGTTCACCGGATACTCCATACTATAGCTGGCCGTTTCGAAACGACCGGCATAGCTGAGTATGCGCAGGTAGTCGGCTTGCAATAACATGTGGAAGCTGAGCTTGCGATAATCCACCAGCTTGTAAGCAATACCCACACGATAGTTGAGGTAGCGCATCGCATGCTCAAGGCGAACCTCCTGATCAGGATTGTAGTTTTTGATGAGGCCCTCCATCTGAGTGGCGTCGGTCACTTCGTTGAAAACATAAGGTGTACTGATAAACACAACCGTATCGGAGCTCGCCGGTAAAATGTCGGTGGTAGGCGTAACCACCAAACGAGCGGGCGAAACCCAGGTGTTGTATGAGTATCCAATGCCGGCCTCAATGCTCAGGTTCGCATTCACAGCATAGGCCAGCGAGGCCTGAAACTGTGCGCCTGGCCGTGCATAAAAGGCAATGCTGTCGGCCTGTACATTGGCCACCTTAAGATTTTGGTTGAAGGTTCCCGCACCAATGCTCAAGGCGAGGCGATTTTCACCTTTGCGCTTTAACGGCTTGATGGGCAACCTCGTTTGCTCTATGCCCGGAATTTCAAAATCGGCATTGGCGAGCGATGCCAATGGAATGCTCTTCATTGCAGCGGTCTCTGCACGATTTCGGTTGGTGAATGCCACGTTTTCAGCCGCAATTCGCCCGGGCTGAATGGCCGAATATCCTGATTGCTGAAGGTTGTTTTCCGCACTGGTCACATCCGCTGTTCGCTGAACTGGAGTGCCGTTCCGCGACTGTCCGGAATTTGTGCCCTCCACATTGCCTTGGGCTAAAGACTGATCCGACGTGGTTTTGCTCGCATTAACCACTGGAGTTTCCGACGTGGCCAGGGGCTCCTGAGCCAGTTTTTCTTCGCCGCGCTGAAAATCCCCGCTACTGGGCTCATTCGTTGCAATACCTTTTGCAGCAAGGGTTTTTGCAGGCTGCGTCGACTGAATCTCAGTACCAGACACCGACAAGCCTCCTGCCGGGCTTTCTGGCCAGAGGAGATAGGTGCCCAATGAAATGCTCAGCAGCAGAAAGGCCGAAATCCACGCAAACCGAACCCGCTTTCGGGCATCTAAACTGGCTTCCACTTCGGCCCAAACCGATGGAGGAGGGGCAGATTCAAATCCCCTCAACCCTTCAAGTGAAGCGTCCCACTGTGCGTTATTATCCTGATATTTTTTCATGCAATTTTATTTCCTCGGGAATCGCGTTTTCCCTTTTGATTTGTTTTTGTAAAAGCGCCCTGGCACGGGCAAACTGACTTCTGGAGGTGCTCTCCGAAATCCCTAAAATGTCGCCGATTTCGGCATGCGAATAGCCTTCAACCGCAAACAGGTTGAACACCGTTCTGTACCCCGAAGGCAATCGGGCAATCATTTGCAGCAAAGCCTTTTCGTTGAGTGTTTCTGAAGCATCTGTAACAACCCTCAGCTTGCGCTCATCCACCTCGTCGGTAAACACAATTTTTTTGTTTCTCCGCAACCACTGCAAAGCTGTATTTACCGTGATGCGTATGGCCCATCCGGTAAAATCGCCCCTTTCGTCGTACTGATTAATCTTCGTGAAAATCACAATCATCGCGTCGTGAAGCAAGTCATTGGCGTCGTCCGACTGACCGGCGTAGCGCATGCAAATCGCATATAAACGGCCGGAAATCGCCTCGTAGAGCGCCTTTTGAGCATCTCTTTTCCCGTTTTTACAGGCATCAATGATGGATTTGCTAACGAGCGACAATCCGAGAAAGGCTTAGATTTTAACCATTTTATAAAGGTAAGTATTTTGACCCGAATCGCGGAGACGAATAAAGTACAGCCCTTCGGGCAGATGACCAACCGAAATCACGCTAGCCGGCGCTTCCAATGCTTCAAGACGGCGTCCTGAAAAATCGAGAATTTCTGCACTTAACCATGTTTTCTCTGTTGATGGAAGCTGCACCCAATCCTTCGCCGGATTTGGATAAAGCAAAGCCTCAAGGGTAGATTGTTGCGGGATTCCCGTAAAGTCGATCGTAATAGGAGCCGACATTAATACGCAGCCGTTTCCGAAGTTCACTTCAACGCTGTAAGTGCCGCTCAGCGCCGTATTGAGAATGCTGTCGGTGGCGCCCAGCGATAAACTACCGTTATAATACCATTGCCAGGAAATACCCTCGCTCACGCTGAGCTCATTGTCGTTTTGTATGATTTCAAAAGGCGGGATTTCCAGCACTTCAAAAGAAACCTCTACGCCCAATTGATTGATGAAATCGGGACAAACTTCGGGTGCACCGCTCACCGTGTAGGCGCCACTTTCTTCAATGCGCAATGTATTTCCGGTTTCACCGGGGATGACATTGCCGTTTCTATACCAAACAATATTGGTGCTGTAGGGCGAAAGCAAGGTAAGGGTGGCGGTATCGCCGCAGCCCAACAGATAATTGCCCTGGTCGTCGGGCTCGCCGATGTATTCGGTCATGACCACCGGAGGAAGAAATGCCCAACCATCCACCAGTTGAGTGTCGGAGCGTTCCATGCAGCCATCCTTCCAGGCTTCCACCCAAAAAAGGTATGCCGCATC
>CANHCM010000087.1 GCA_947459155.1 Bacteroidota bacterium
CTTAGCTTTCAGCCTTATGGAAAAGACGGTCAGGCCATTTACTCGGTTTCCCGGGGAGGCTTAAACTGTAAGTTGATGGATTTGGCAGAAGCCCATGGGGTGAACATCCACTTCAACCACCGTTGTACCACCGTAAATCTCGAAGAAGGCAGCGCGGTGTTTGAGTCAGACCACGGATCGGTTGAAGTGAAGCCGGAGTTTTTGGTCGGAGCCGACGGCGCCTATTCTGAGGTGCGCAACGAAATGGAGAAACGCCCGTGGTTCAATTACTCGCAATACTACATCGACTATGCTTACAAGGAATTAAGTATTCCTCCTGCCGCAGACGGAACACATCAACTGGAGAAAAACGCCCTGCACATTTGGCCTCGTAAGGATTTCATGCTCATTGCCTTACCCAACCTCGACGGTAGCTTTACCTGCACGCTGTTCTTTCCTAAATCAGGGCCGCTCTCTTTCGACAGCCTCGATACACTCGACAAAGCAGAGGCTTTCTTTCAAGAGCAGTTTGCCGATGCCTTAGAGCTGATGCCTCACTTCCGGGAAGAATACAGCAGCAACCCGGCCGCAGCCATGGTTATTGTGAAATGTTTTCCCTGGACCTGGGGCGATAAAGTAATGTTAATCGGCGACGCCGCCCATGCGATTGTTCCATTTTATGGGCAGGGCATGAACTGTGGTTTTGAAGATTGTTCGGTGTTTGATGAACTTTTGGTCAACCACGAAGGTTCGTGGCGCGATTTGATGCTCAAATATGAAAAGGCCCGCAAAGCCAACGGAGATGCGATTGCGGAACTGGCCTTACGGAACTTTATTGAAATGCGCGACAAAGTAGCCGACCCAGGCTTTTTGCTTCAAAAAAAGATCGAAGCCCGCTTCAGCGAAAGGCATCCCGACAAGTGGATTCCGCTATATTCGATGGTTACGTTCAGCCACATACCGTATCACGAAGCTTTGATGAACGGCGACCGGCAAGAAGGCATCATGCGAGAGGTGATGGCCTTGCCCGACATTGCCCAACGCTGGGACTCCGACGAGGTTGAGCAGCTCATTCTTAGTCGTTTATAAGTTACCGTTCAGCCATCAGAAAATGAATGGCTGTCAAATTTGTCGTAACGGCTTAAGCACAGCCTCTCGAAAATTGGGGATTGCCGGCTTGGCGAAACGAAGGCTGAGGGCGAATTTATGAGAACAGCTGCTTGATACCCGATTGAGCAAAAGGCCCAAGTGGCACACTGTTTCGAATTTTGAATTCGTCGATATGCGTGCTCTCATCGGCCAGAAAAGCCAACACCCGTTCAGGGTCGTTCTTTTTGAAGAGGCTTGAAAACACCTGCTCCCCACCCACCTTTTTACGTAGCAATACATCGAGCAGCGTCATGTCGTACCAACGAAACATCTTCTCGCGAAGCGATAACGTTAAGTCCGGCTTCTTTCCGGCCGCCAGCAGGCTAACGATTTTCCGCAGCTTCTTGTGGACGAATTTGAAGGTATAACCCGTACTTGCCTTGGTGTAACCGCCGGCCGTTCCGATATTGATGATGTTGGAATACTTGCCCTCCACCGACTTGAACTTCGCCGTTGACATCGGAATTACCCCAAATTCAGTATGGGTAATTTCATACTGGCTCAGCTTTAAATTATGAGCAATGTAATGGGTGAGCGCCTTTTTGTATTCATCCTTTTCAAGCAAAGCCTCGCTGAATAAGGTATACTCCACAAGAGCTTCATGCGTCGATGTCGGCAAAATATACATGAATGCAATGCCTTTTTCCTGCGAAAGGGTAAAGTCCATCAGAGTGCCAACACTGGCGTCGAAGGCCGCATGGTTTGTGCGGATAAACCAACCTTCGAAGTGCTGAAGCAAGGTGTTGGATGGATCGAGAACAGGGTTAAACAATCCTGTAGAATTAAAAACCAGGGTGGCGGTATATTCCTGCGCACTGGTTTTCACCTTCGCGCCTTGTGGCGTATCAAAAATATGCTCAATAGTTTCGGTAACGTACTGCACATTGGCCCCCGAAACCGATTCTTTGATGAACCGGTAATAATCGGCCGAGCGAATGAGCTTATAGGCATACTCGCGCAGGTCGAAGGTCTTATGGGTTGATGGCGATTCGAATTTAAGCCGGTTCCAACGGGCATAAACCAAAGGCTCATAAAAATCCTTTTCCTTCTCCCAAAAACACCAGGTGCGGTCGTTCTGATTTTTCTCCACCGCGTCGATCACCAGAATGGATTTGTGTTTCAGGGCCGGCTCTTGTGAAATGTAGTACAATAAGCTAAGCCCCGAAAGACCACCACCTGCAATGATGTAATCGAAATGGGTTTCTGTCATGATCTTGTTGGGTGTCCTTGATAAATGGAAATGGGCAGGAAGTTGTTTCGGAAAGCTTGCAAATTAGGAAATACTTTGCGCTAATTTCCTTCGAATGGAGGTAGGTAATTCGGAAACAGACACCACAAATGATTAGGTGCACGATGTCTATCCATTGCCCCGCAAAAACAGCCTTCAGCTCGGCTCAACGGGTTTGATGCGTGTTGCGGCGTACATGCAGATTAGCCCGGCAGCAAAGGCAATCCACCCCACCGTACTGTAATGCCCGAGACTGCCGTCGGGATTTTTGGTAACAATCGAGCCTGCAATGTATGCCGCCAATCCGGCCGAAAGTTGCTGGACCGAAGAGTTAAAGCTCATAAAGCTGCCCCGGGTTTGGGGCTCGGTGGTTGAAGTAATAATGGCCATAGCCGGAACTACACGTCCATTCACCGCGATGAAAAACGAGCTCGTAACCACCAGCGCAAGGGGCACCCCAATGGGTCCCATGTGCGTGATGAGCAGCACCGGAACCAGAGTGATGGTTGCAAAAAGAAGAAACACCTTGAGGCGGCCAATACGATCGGCCAAACGACCAACCAACGGAGCGGTAAATACCGCACAAAGCCCCCCAAACAGGTAAATCCAGTTCACCTGATCGCGGGTAAATCCCACATTGAGCTCCATGTACGGCGCAATAAATGGAATGAGGGTAAACTGCGAAAACATAAGCATGCTCATCAGAAACAAAGCCCGGCGTTGGTTTAGGTTTCTACTGAGGTTGAGGATTACCTTCAAAGGGTTAGGGCGGTCTTGCCGCAAGCGGATGTGACTGTTCATGGGAGGAACAAACATCTGCAGCCCAATTTGAATAAGTAGTCCAATTGCGGCAATAAACAGAAAGGGTGCGTGCCAGTTGAACGCTGAAGCTAAAAACGATCCGAAGGGAACGCCAAACACCGAGGCCAGGGCAAAGCCTGAAGTTACAATGCCCATGGCTGAGGAGCGACGGGCAAGTGGAATAGCATCCGACACAATCGAAAGCATGAGCGTACTTAACAGTCCACCAAAGGCGCCGGTAAGCACCCGGGCAAGGAGCATCCAGGCATAACTTGGAGCAAAGGCGCAGGCTAGGGTTCCGAGTAAAAAGCCGAGGTACATAAGCCGGAGCAGCTTCTTTCGGTCGAAATTGTCGACAAAAAACGCCCCGGCAAATCCAACGATGCCGGCAGTAACGTTGTACGACGACACGATGTGGCCAAACTCCGAAGGGCCAATTTTAAAGATGCCCATCAGCTGGTTGCCCATTGGCATGATGATCATAAAATCCATCACGTGCGTGAACTGAATCAACGCCAGGGTGATGAGCATTTGGTATTCCTTACGGTTCAAGGGGACAATTTAAAAGGCAAGCTGGGCAACGAAAGCAGCAATCCACGCGAGTGCGCCAAACCAAACAAACTGAAGTAGGGGCCACTTCCAGGTTCCGGTTTCCCGCTTTACCACAGCCATCGTGCTCATGCATTGCATTGCAAAGGCATAAAACAGCATAAGGCCCAGCGATGTTGGGAAATCAAACAATTTTCTGCCGCTGTGGTGATGCGTGTCGATCATCATTTTTTGCCGCAGTGCAAGCGAGTTTTCATCAGCATCGCCGGCGCTGTATATCGTGGCCATGGTTCCAACGAACACTTCGCGTGCGGCAAACGAAGTGATTAGGGCAATCCCAATTTTCCAGTCAAACCCCAGCGGCTCAATCACCGGCTCGATGGCGCGCCCTAACATGCCGGCGAAAGAGTTGCGGAGCTTTTCCGCCTCCAGTTGAGCCGCAGCCTCCTCGGCTCCGAGCTGTTGAACAACCTGCGCCGTGCTGTACTTCTGTTCCAGGGCTTCGAAGCGGCCGGGTAAGCTGTACGAAGCCAAAACCCAAAGAACAATCGAGATGGCCACAATGATTTTCCCGGCATCGAACACAAAAATCTTCGCCTTCTCATACATCGTAAACAGGACCACCCGCCATTGAGGAAGCCGGTAAACGGGCAATTCCATGATAAAAGTGCTACGCTCGCGCGACTTTACCCAAAGCTTCATGAGCAAGGCCGTAAGCAAGGCTGCGGCAAAGCCAAGCAGATACAAAGCCATCAAAATCAAACCCCGGGTATTAAAAGTGCCGGCTCCTTCCTCAGGAACGGCAATGGCAATGAGCAAGGTGTACACCGGCAGCCGCGCCGAACAGCTCATGAGCGGTGTGATGAAAATGGTGAGCAGCCTTTCGCGGCTGTGCTTGATGGTACGTGCCGACATTATCGCCGGAACGGCACAGGCAACGCCACTGATGAGCGGAATCACCGACTTGCCATTGATGCCGAAAGGCCTCAGCAGCTTGTCGAGAATAAAACTCACCCGCGCCATATAGCCGGAGTCTTCCAAAATGGCAATACAGCCAAAGAGGATGGCGATTTGGGGTATGAAGATGACAATCCCGCCAAGACCGGGAACAATTCCTTCCGACAGCAAATCGCTGAAGGGCCCGGGCGGCAGCTGAGCCCTTAATGTGTCAGACAACTGAGCGAAGGCCTCATCAATCAGATTCATCGGCGCTTCAGACCAGGAGAATATCGCCTGAAAAATGAAAAACATCACCGTCAGGAAGAGCAGTAGGCCGCTCAGCGGATGGGTTACCACTGCGTCGATACGGTGCGTTAAACCCAGGGCCTTCAAAGGTTTGGGGTTGGTAATGAAGGATTTGATGTTCTTTTCAATGCTGCCGTAACGTTCCAGTGTATCGGCCTGTACATCAACAGGAACACCGGCTGAAGCCTGTTTCTGGAGGTCATCCGATACCTTACGGTCAAGTTGGGGCAATACGGTGTGCAGGAGATTTTTCTGGAAGGCACTTTCTTTCACCGGTTCGGGTTGCACCGCGGCGAGGTAATGCTTGAGCTGCGTGAGTCCCTTCTTTTCCCGGGCACTCAAGGCAAACACCGGAACGCCTAATGCCTCCGACAGGGCCTGAACATTCACGTTAAAGCCCGACTCCTCGAGCAAATCAACCATATTGAGCGCCATCACTACCGGTAAACCGGCATCAATGACTTGCGTAGCCAGCAGCAAGGAACGCTTGAGGTTGCTCGCATCGGCCACCAGTAGAACCAAATCAGGCGCCTCAGACTGCTCGCGTTGCAAGAGCGCCAACAGTGTTTCTTCTTCGTCGGGCGACTTTGGAAAAAGGCTGTAGGTTCCCGGCAAATCGATAAAGTTCACTGTACGGGCGGCCTTGGCCTGCGGAGCATGAATTCTCACCTTTCCGCTGTGCTTTTCGACCGTAACACCGGGGAAATTGCCCGTTTTCTGATTCAATCCCGTAAGGGCATTGAACAGCGTCGACTTTCCGCAGTTTGGGTTACCTACCAGGGCAACATGGAGAATGTTATCGGTTGTGGCCATTACATGCGCTCTACATCAACTGTGCGTGCCTCGGCATTTCGGATACTGATAATGGAGCCATTGCATTCAAAAGCCAGCGGGTCTCCCCAGGGAGCAAATCTCACCAGTTTAACTGAGGCCCCGGGCACACAGCCCATTTCCAATAACTTCAAACCAATCTCTGCATCCGTAAATTGACTGATGCGGGCCTGATCACCCACACGTAAATCGGCTAAAGTAAAAGAAATCAAGGCTTATCCGGAATGTTTCTAAACAACCCGGCGAAGGTAGAACAAATTGCGCTCTTGCTTGGCAACAATGGGCGATTTAGTCGTGGTTTGCGCAATACGTTTAGAGCGCCGCAAATCGGGACAATCGCATTTTTTCTTGAACAGCCCGCATGAAGATACCAGCATCAGCAGGGCCAAACAGGACAAACAAGAAAACGATCTAAAAGTGGCGAAAACGTGCATAGTGCGAAGGTCGTAAATTTCAGCAATAAGCTTATGCTCTGTTTAACGCAGCCAGCAAGATTTAAGTTTGCAGTGAAACAGCGTACCGAATTCCTTAATTTCGTGGCCATCATGACTAGACGCCTCCTCGGCTTTTTGCTGATTGTTTTACCCGCAATGCTCGACGCTCAAACCGGCAATGCCGGCCTGGGAACCACAAACCCCGATCCGAGCGCCAAATTCGACATTGTTTCGAATACCCAAGGCTTCCTCATGCCCCGAATGAGCTCCGCAGAGCGCGAAGCCATTGTAAACCCTGCCGCCGGACTCATGGTTTACGACACCAACAGTGAGAGTCATTGGTACTTTAATGGCAGCACCTGGATAAACACCCAAACTGAGGCGGTGATTCCAAGCCAGTTGATTTTTACATCCTTTACCCAAAGCAGCCTTTTGCAAGCGGCCGAAGGTGTTTTAGGCTCTTACGTAATTCCTCCCAACACCTTAAATGCAGATGGACAGGCATTAGAGTTTCACGTGATGGGCCAGATCAACAGCGATTCAGCGGTTATCCGTTTAAAATTCAGTGGAGAGAGTTTGGTGTTTCCGGTAAACACGCAAGGGCCTTTCGATCTTAGAGCGAGTTTGTACCGAACGCCATCAAACACCTACAAATGCAGTGGTATGTTGGTGATGGCCAATGGGCAAAACGCAGCATACCTCGAAGGGTTTAGCAATTTCAGCCTCAGCCTGCCTTTTCAGCTCACCGCCGAACAGAGCGTTGCCACACCCAACGGAGTGGTGCTCGAAGGCATTCGAATTTCACGGATTCAATAATTGGCCTGAGGTTCAGACCTGAAATCTCCTTTGAAGAGACACACTAGCATTTACAGCCTTCAGGCTTTTGGCGAAGGAGGCCATTTTGAGCGAAAACCTAAGGGAAAACCGGAGATTCATCCGCGCCTTAAATCGCTAAACTGCTCCTCCACCCAACCTTTTCCCCACTCCTCAATTTCGGTGGCCGACCACAACTCAGGGTAGAAAATGCGCTTTTGAAACCGCGGAGGAAGATATTTCTGCCAATTGGTGCCTCCGGTTGCGGCAATGTCTTCGGGGTTGCGCTGTAGATAACGCACCGCACTTTTATAATGAACCAGCGGCCAGTTTACATTCACCAATATATCGAGCCGGCGTAGGCCATCAACAAGCCCCTCAACCTCTGCCCCGGCATCGCGCAAGGCTCTGTAACGGGCGAACAGATTTCTCGAAACATTCCGACTGGCCAAATCAACCAATCGTGTGGTATACTTCTGCTCAAACTGCTTGAGGGTTAAGGTCTTCTTCCCGCTAGAGAGTTCGGTAGCGCCGGCCTTCCAGTAAATGAACTCAAACTGCTCTTCTATACTGGCATTGCGCCCTTCGAAATGTGCCCGGTGGTTTTTGTCGATCAGATGACCGAAGTCGGTAGCGTACAACTCAATCATCCGATATTGAGCGCTTTGAAAACCCGATGCCGGAAGCAACGACATCCGGTACTTGAGGAATTGCTCTTGCTCCATGCCATCCACCATGACCGCAAAGCTGTGTGTGAGGTTGATGAAATAACGGTTCACCCTTTCTACACGGGCTTTGAAGAATGCGACATCCAGGTTCGGGTGCGCCGCAATCTGCTCCAATTCGTGCAGACAAAGCTTAAAGTAGAGCTCCGTTATCTGATGGTACATGATGAAAATCTCCTCATCAGGAAAGCTCGTGCGGGGATTCTGCAAACTCAGCAGCGTGTCGAGATGGATGTAATCCCAATAGGTGAGATAGTCGGCATACAACAAGCCATCCAGGTAAGAAATCAAATCCTGCCCCATGGCAGCATACTTCTCTTGCAAGAGGCGGATTCGGGAAACTATTTCATCGTTCAATTCCATACAGTTTGATTCAGGGGACGACAAATATAGCAGGAGCTCCGTTGTATAATCATGATAAAAATCAGCGAAGTAAACCCTATCGACTTCTCGGTGTTTTGGTAATTTCGCCACCGAATTTTCAACCCACTCATCCCAAAAACTCTCGATATCATGTCATTCCGTACCGAACACGACACCATGGGAGCCGTTCAGGTTCCCGCCGATAAATACTGGGGCGCCCAAACCGAGCGCTCCCGCAACAACTTCAAAATTGGCCCCGAGGCCTCGATGCCCAAAGAAATCATCTACGCCTTCGCCCATCTGAAAAAAGCAGCGGCACAGGCCAATCGCGATTTAGGTGTGCTTTCGGCCGACAAATGTGCGTTGATCGAACAGGTTTGCCACGAAATCCTGGAACACAAGCTCGACGATCAGTTCCCTTTGGTCATCTGGCAAACCGGCTCAGGAACCCAAAGCAATATGAACGTCAATGAGGTTATTGCCTATCGCGCTCACGTGATTTCAGGCGGGCAGCTAAGCGACGATAAAAAGATCCTCCACCCCAACGACGATGTAAATAAGAGCCAGTCGAGCAACGACACTTTCCCCACAGCCATGCACATTGCGGCATACACTCAGGTTGTAGAAATTACCCTTCCGGGGATGGAATTACTCCGCGATACACTCCAGGCGAAGTCGGAAGCCTTCAAAAACATTGTAAAAACGGGCCGTACCCATTTCATGGATGCAACACCGCTCACCTTGGGACAGGAGTTCGGAGGCTACGTTCAGCAGCTTACCAATTCAATTCGTGCCATTAAAAATGCCCTGGAGATGGTCAAAGAACTGGCCCTTGGAGGTACAGCAGTAGGCACGGGGCTAAACACGCCTAAAGGTTACGACGTGCTGGTGGCGCAGAAAATTGCCGAATCTACCGGTTACCCTTTTGTTACAGCGCCAAATAAATTCGAAGCCTTGGCTGCCCACGATGCCATGGTTGAACTTTCGGGGGCCTTGAAGCGCGCCGCTGTTGCGTTGATGAAGATTGCCAACGACATCCGCATGCTCAGCTCAGGTCCACGTTCAGGAATCGGCGAAATTATCATTCCCGACAATGAGCCTGGCTCATCGATCATGCCCGGCAAAGTGAATCCTACTCAGCCTGAGGCTCTCACCATGGTGGCCGCTCAGGTAATGGGTAACGATGTAGCTGCATCAATCGGCGGGGCCACCGGACATTTCGAACTCAACGTATTTAAGCCCTTAATCGCCGCCAATGTCCTCCAAAGCGCAAGGCTCATCGGCGATGCCTGTGTGTCGTTCAACAACAAATGTGCAGTGGGCATTGAGCCAAACCTTCCGGTCATCAAGCAACACCTCGAAAACTCGCTGATGCTGGTTACAGCCCTCAACCCACATATCGGTTACGAGAATGCCGCCAAGATTGCGAAAACAGCCCACAAGGAAGGCAAAACCCTTCGCCAGGTGGCTATTGAACTGGGCCTCCTGACCGACGAGCAATTTACCCAGTGGGTAGACCCCGCGAAAATGGTGTAATGCTGTTTAATTTGATTGTGTTTGAAAGCCTGCAGGATTCTGCGGGCTTTTCTGCTTAAAAAAAGGCGTTCATCAGGCCTCCTGAATGCCCGCACACAGTATCGCCAAACCATATTCGTTGGTGAGCATGCGCTCCTTTTCGGCATCGGCCATAAAGCCATACTGGTGCGAAGAATGAGGCATGATGGCCACCAAATCGAAACCATTGTCGTGGGCGTATTCGAGGGTTTGGCGGGCAAAGCCGAACGATACCACCTTGAGTTCTTCTTCCACCGTCTGGAAATCCACGCCGATGGTTCGCAAAAACTTTTGAGCCTTCTCTGTATTGCGCGCTGCATCAGGCGAAAGCGACTCCATGGGGCGACGAACGGCATAAATCACCACCTCTGCTGAAAAGGCCTTGGCCAATCCTCCAACCTGTTCCACCAACCGTATGTACTGCTCGTGCGCACCAATGGGCAGCAAAATGCGCGAAATTCTGCTGCGCGGTTCGCTTTGATGCTGCAACACAATCGTCGGACAACTGCAGTGCTTCACCAAAGAAAGAATGTCGGCGCCAAACAGGAATTGTCGCAGGCCATGTGGGCCATGGGTGCCGGCTACCATCAAGGTGTAGGTGCCTGTCGAAGCCTCTTTCTCTAAGGTAGGCAGCACTAAACCAACCTGCTCTTTGGCTTTGACCAATGGCCCGAGCTCTTTACTCAGCTCACGGGCATGAAAAATCAATTCATCGAGCCGCGTTGGTACCCGCTCGCTGGCGATCACATGAAGTAGTGTAACCTCAACAGGCAAGGCCGACTTCAACATGCACGCTTGTCGGGCAGCCATGGCGGCTACCTCTGTAAAATCGTAAGGAACAAGGATTTGAACGGTGTGCTGCATGGTATATGTGGCATTAGTAAGGCCAACAAATATACTGTTTCAGAAACGCTTTTATGATGGCGGTCGCGGCCATTTAAAATCCAAACA
>CANHCM010000088.1 GCA_947459155.1 Bacteroidota bacterium
AATCCTGCTCAAAAAACGAAACACTGCCGCCAACCCAGGTTTTGTCTTTATTGAACTTTACGCCGATCATTTCGCCACGACTTAAGCGGCTTAGATTGGCTACCCATTCCGGACGGTCGTTACCGGGCTCCCAGAAATATAAAAGACGAATTTCTGCCTTTACCAATCCATCCGGTGCCGGAATAAATGGCACATATTGAACCTTGCGCTGCAAGAGGAAATTCTTGCGTTCCACGGGTGTAATGGCCTCGATGTCGGATGGCTTTACGTGGAAAATGACACCGGTACCGGAAAATGAAAACAAGGGTTTTAACACATAATTCTCAAGGTCGGCTGGAATTTCAGCAATATCACTTAAAAAGCGACTTTCCGGCACAAATGGACTGTCTAAATAAGGCATCAAAAACTTACTGATGCGGAAAAACCAATTCGGGTGTCCAGCCCACTCCACATCCACATCTTCGGTTAAATTAAACTGGCAGTTTAAATCGGTGCGTTGCGTAAATTCGTCAAAAATTACCCGGTTGTAAATGCGGTAAACAGGCGTTTTTTGCCCATCACGCATATAAAATAGATTTCTCCCTTCCCGAATAATTTTCGAAATACACACTGCACGAATGCCTGTGAGCATTTCTGTAACATTAAAATCGACCGCCGTTCCTTGCTTTTCCGGCTCAATTTCCAATAAGATGGTATGCTCAGCCGGCACCTGATCTAACAAAGCGCTTTTCAAACGGCTCACGTATTCCTCTTTCTCTAAACCATCGGGAAAGATGGAATATTGCGGAGGTATGGCGTAATGCTCGCGATACACCTCCTGCAACACAGACTCGTAGGCGAAAAGCGACGGAAAGCCCTGGAGCTCGATCAACTGAGGTAAAAACTCACCCTGTTCATCCTGACAAACCGCAAAGTCCAACGCCAAAAACAAGGTGTGTTCATCTTCATTGGGAACCCTCAAGTGCGCTGGAATTGCCCGATCGGTGATTTCCTTCAGATCGTCGCGCAGCAAGGTTGCGATGACACTCTCGCCGGCCTGGCGGAGAAGCTCACGTTGATGCTTATCGAAAAAAATGGGGGTCTCTGCCACCCGAAAAGCAATATTGGTCGCCGTTCTCCTTTCGAGATCGGCTAAAAATGCCACGTACTTCTCTTCAGAGAACTGGGCGTTGAACTGCTTTCGGATTTCCGGCTCCATCATCGTTAAAGGCTCACTGACTGAAGCTGCTCCAAGGCATGCTCCAGAAAATTAGGAATAATAGAATTGTGGGTTAGCACGATCTTGTCGGCATCGTTGAGGTGCTCCAACATCGAATAATACTTCTCTTCGCCATGTTGCTCAATCACCTGGGACTTTTTCTCCTCCGTTTGGAGGTAATACGACATACCGGTGGCATCGGCTTCTGGGTGAAACTGAGTTCCAAAAACGGCAGCATCAAAACGCATGGCCATGATGCAGCGCTCCAAACGCACGTGTGGACGGTATTTCTCAATACACAACACCTCACCGCCCATGGCGCGAATCTTCTTCATGTCGGGCTGCGTTACCTGCCAATCGCGCGAGTCAACGGCCCAGAGTGGGTCATCCAAACCTCTGAAATAAGGTTCAGTAATACCGGCTGAGGAGCGGTGAACAGGCATCACTCCGAAGGAGGTCGACTTTCGCTTGCTTACCTTGCCCAAACCGTAGTAACGGCAATAAATCTGGAACGAATGACAAATGAGGAAAACGAATTTCAGGTGCTCTGGATGCGCCGTATTGTGTGCCCTGATGTCATCCATCAAGGCAAAATAGCGCTGCTCCCACAGGGAACCTTCGCTGTCGATCGGACTTCCGGGACCGCCAGTGGAGAGATACACGTCGTAACTCAGGTCGGCCACTTCATCTTTTCCGCGCACATCAAACTCCCGGGCTTCGATATTCACCTGGTGGTTCTCCGCAAAATCGTGCAGCAACTCTCTGATGCAGCGCATTCCCTGATTGGCTGCCCCATCGTACAAATCCAAAATGGCTACACGCAATGTAGGTTTATCCATATTTCAAAAAAGGGCCGCAAGTTAGCAATTCGTCACAATCAGGTGCCCACCAGCGTCTGCTCGGTGATGTAATCCACCACCTTCTTCAAATCGCCGGTTTCTTCAAACACCTTGAGCTGACGGTCGGCTCCTGTACCGCGCTCCAACATCGTGTGCACATAATCGATGGCTTTGCGGCTGCCAAGGTCATCTACAACATCTTCAATAAAATCAAGGAGTTCGAGAATCAAAGAGCGGGTTCTCACCTCTTCCTCTTTCCCGAAATCGATCATCATGCCATCAATACCATAACGCCCTGCTCTCCACTTGTTCTCGTTGATGAGCGCCCTTGTGTATAACATAAAATTCAGGTTTTGGCTACGCAGCTTATAAAGCTTGGCTACCAGCGCCTGGAAAATCGCCGTAATCGCGATGGTCTCCTCAACCAGCATCGGAATGTCGCAAATCCGAAACTCGATGGTCGGGAAAAATGGATGCACCCGAATGTCCCACCAAATCTTCTTGGCATTGTCGATACAACCGGTCTTCACCAACAAATTCACATAACCGATGAAGTCTTCATAGGTATTGAAATAATCGGGAATGCCGGTTCTCGGAAACTTATCAAACACCTTGGAACGGAAGCTCTTGAAGCCCGTATTTCGACCTTCCCAAAAAGGAGAATTGGTACTCAAGGCGTATACGTGAGGCAAAAAGTAACGCACCGAGTTGGCAATGTGCATCGCCATGTTTTTGTCGGCAATGCCTACGTGCACGTGCAAACCAAAAATCAAGTTAGAACGCGCCGCTTCCTGCAGTTCGTTCACAATTTGCTCATACCTCGGGTTGGGTGTGATGAGCTGGGTGTTCCAGTGCGAAAATGGATGCGTTCCGGCAGCCCCAATCTTTAGTCCCAGGTCGCCGGCAATGTTCGAAACGGTGCGGCGCAGCCTGGCTAAATCGTGACGGGCCTCTTCAACATCTCGACAAATAGAGGTTCCCACCTCTACCACGGCCTGGTGCATCTCTGCCTTCACCTGGTCATCCAACACCTTCCCGGCCAAGTCCACAATCTTTTGATCGTGAGAACTTAACTCCCGGGTTTCGGGGTTAATCACCATGTATTCTTCTTCAACACCAAGGGTAAACGCAGGTAAATGTAAAGCCATAAAAGGATGAATGAAATGAGTTAATTGGTTGTTGACCAAAATAAGAAAGAGACGATTCGCTTCCGCACCCTACAACTAAATAATTAGGGCCTACTGAGAAACACTCAATGAGTTTATTGCAAGCGGTTTAGCAACTGCTTGAACCGAATTAAGTGCAAGGGTTTTGATCCCTGTTTTCTCGATTCCTGTGCAGATAAACTTCCAAACTCTTAAACATTTCGTTAGCCAGAAATACATCATCTGCTTCGTTGCCCGCGGCTCGCAGTATTCGTATACAGCTTCGCCTTGTCGCCTTGCATCTGATGCGTTTCTGACTTTTTCAGTAGGCCCTAATTACAGGCCGCAGAGGAGAATCGTCTCCGATAAAATCATTTATGCCTTGGCAGCAGTTGCCTTCTTGGCAGCTTTTGCAGCAGGTTTAGCAGAAGCTTCAACCTTTTCGGTCACTTTAGCTGCGGCTTTCACCTTTGCGGCTGGCTTAGCAGGCGCTTTTTCAGCGGCCTTTTCAGCTGCGGCAGGTGCGGCAACCGGTGCTCCGGCAGCGTTGCGTACAAAGGTTCCCCAGGTAAGGTTATCCTGACCAGGCTTCTGTGCTCTTGCGCGTTCAACGGCATACTGAGCCGCAGTTTCAACCACCCAGTCGAAGTTTTCCTGACCTACCGAATTCACATCGGCATCCGGAGCTGGATTGCAGAAGTCGATAGCATACGGAACGCCATCGCGCACAGCGAATTCTACGGTATTGAAATCGTAACCCAAAGCGTGGTTCAGCTTCAATACATAGTCGCGGATGGTTTGGATGAGTGCATCGTTCTCGCCACGACCTTCGCCGGTAACGTAACGCAAGTGGTGTGGATTGCGTGGCTCGTACTGCATGATGCGCACATACTTGCCGCCAATGCAGTAGCAACGATAGTATTCTTCAAACACGATTTCTTCCTGGAGCATCATCACCAGTTGACCGGTTTCGTGGTAAGCCTGGAAAAGCTCCTCAGGAGAGTTTACCTTATACACGCTCTTCCAGCCGCCGCCCGCGTGTGGCTTCATATAGGCCGGAAAGCCGATGTGGTTGAAAATGGCATCCCACGAAAGTGGAAAATGTAAATTGCGAAATGAATTCTCTGAAGTGTCGGCCGGACGCTCGAAAGAAGGCAACAATACCGTTTTTGGAACCGGTACACCCAGCTTCACCGCCAGTGCATTGTTGAAGAATTTCTCATCGGCACTCCACCAAAATGGATTATTGATGACAGCCGTTCCGGAAATCGCAGCGTTTTTCAGGTAGGCACGGTAAAACGGCACATCCTGCGAAATACGGTCGATAATTACAGCATATTCTGTGGGCTCGCTTTGCGAAACTACATCAATGAGTACGCGCTCAGCTACAATGTCTTTGAGGCCCAAACTGTTGATGCGCTCAATTACGGCATCCGGAAAGCTGATTTCCATACCGTGGAGAATTCCGATTTTTTTCATGGTCATTTGCGTTTAAGTGTGTGTGAGTTGTGTTTGCTTTTTTAACGAATCATAGAGAGGTAATGCGGGAACATCGACCGCCAAACAGGCCAGTCGTGGTTTGCGCCCTGCCTTACATCGAGCCAGTGACTAATGTGTTTGTTGCGAAGAATCTCGGCCATCTTCAAATTGGCGTCGAAACAGATGTCGTGGTCGCCGGTGCCTAAAATCACGTGCAGGTCGCCAAAGGCGGGATGACTTGCCGAAGGAATGAAGTCGACCGGGTTGTTGAAGTAAACATCGTCGCTGTAGTACCCGTCGACTTGACCTTTGATGTCGAAGGCTCCGCCCATACTAAATATGTATTTGACCCTTTCGGGATGACGAAAGCCGTAATTCATGGCATGATAGGCTCCGAAGCTGCAGCCCGCCAAGGCCAAACGCCCGGCGCCGCTTTGCTCAAGTATCGAAGGGAAGAGCTCGTTGTGCAGCATCAAATCGTACTGGATGTGATTGTGCACACGAATCGAAGGATGCACTCCTTTGTTATACCAACTGAGCGAGTCGATGCCGTCGGGACAGTAAATCCGCACCAGGCCGTTTTCAATAAACCAGGCCGCCGATTCAATGAGTTGAAAATCTTTGTTCTCGTAATAACGACCCATGGATGTTGGAAACAATACCAGTGGAAACCCGGATTCCCCAAACACCAACATCTCGAACTGCTTGCCCAAAGTAGGCGAATACCAGCTATGAAAAGATTCGGTCATTTTTTACAATTGGCAATTGACTTAATACATAATTAACACTTTCGAATCTAATCACACAAATCGTTATCAGATAAACAACAATTCTGGCGCAAATATAGTAATTTCTGAATTCGAAAGAGATTGTTGAAAATCTTTCTTTTTCCACTGCAAATCCACCGCATGAAAATAACAGATTTGCGGTTCAATCCGAGCGTTTCCTGCATGAGTTCTTCTACAAAACCGACAATCAAGCTACAACATAAGGTAATCGAAGGTTTACACTCCGATTTGCTCGACCGCGAAGTGAGGGTAGAGCTGTTTTACCCCGAAGGGGATGGCCCTCTGCCTTTGTTGGTGTTGAACGACGGACAAGATGCGGAGGCCCTTAGGTTAAAATCGAGCTTCGAAAAACTGCTGAAGGCCAAACTGATTCGTCCGGCCATCATTGCCGCAGTGCATGCCGGCGATCGCATTCGGGAATATGGCGTCAAAGACCGGCTCGATTTCAAGCGCCGGGGCGACAAAGCCAATGTGTACCACCAGTTTATTGTGGAGCACCTCCTCCCTACCCTGGCTTCGGCCTACCCGGTCGACCTTCAGTCGGGACGAAACATCATTGCCGGTTGTTCGCTCGGTGCACTCTCGGCGATGAGCATTGCCTGGAGTCATCCGGAAATCTTCGGTAAAGTGGGCGCGTTCTCGGGCGCGTTCTGGTGGCGGAAACGCGATCTCAACAAGGGCTACACCGACCTCGACCGCATCATGCATACCGTGATTCGAAAATCAGAAAGCCGCCCGGGCATGCAATTCTGGTTTCAGGCCGGAACCGAAGATGAGCTTTCAGACCGAAATCACAACGGTATCATCGATGCCATCGACGATACTCTTGACCTGATTTCCACCTTGCATCAAAAGGGCTACAAGCCTTACTACGACACCGTTTACTATGAAATGAAGGGTGGGAAACACAACTGCGAAACCTGGGCTGAAGCCCTTCCCGAATTCCTCCAATGGGCGCTTAAACCTTAAATGCCGAAAACCATGTCGTACAAAAAGCACCTGAATCAAGCATTAGTTGCCTTGACCACAATTCTTGCCGTGGCTTGCAAAACGTCGCCTACAGCTGAAAATCAGGGCTTGTCGGCCGATTACTTTCTGGGCAATTTACCCTGTGCCGATTGTGCTGCCATCCGCACGTTAGTGCAAATCGAAAAGAACAACCAAATCAGCATCACACGACAGTATGTGGGTAAATCGGACAGCCTGATTACCTTGAAATCGAAGTTTAAATACACACCTGAAACCCGCCGAATTGCCTACGAAAGCGGCAGCGAAAAAGGTTTTTTCCTTTACAGTCCCGAGAAGCTGACCCAGCTCGACCAGAACGGAAATCGAATCACCGGAAAACTGGCGCCCCGCTACGAGCTCCATCGCGATACACTCACGCTCTACCGATTTTGGAACTTAAAGCAAATGCAGGGAAAGCCGGTGGAAAGTATCGGAAAAACAGCCATTTACCTGCGTTTTAGGCCCAAAAAGTTAGAGGTGTCGGGCTTCGCCGGATGCAATCGCCTCAATGGCCGGTATTCGGTTCAAGGACAGCAGATTAAGATTGGTCCGGTGGCGACCACTAAAATGGCTTGCGACCGCAGCGAAACGGAATCGGCTTTCTTGCAGTGTTTGCAAGAGGCCCAGCGCTTCGAGATTCGTGAAGAATCCCTGTTAATCTGGGGTAAAACACCAAATCCGCTGCTGGAATTTCAGGTGAGTCGTTTAGATTAGGACCTGCTGAAAAAGTCAGACAGCGTAGATTTTGAAGGATTATCTGCATGGATATTAAGGTAATTGGACTCAAAACCTTGCAGTTTAATGGGTTCAAACAGTCGTTAAAACGCTTAAATAAGTGTTTTCAGTAGGCCCTAGACTGAACCCTTACTGAATGACCAGCGAAAAGGTAGCTGCCGATGCGGTTCCCTTCAAAACCACGAAATACAAGCCTTTCGCCAGTCCGCTCACATCGGCGGTATAATCGAGCATGCCCGCATCTTTGAATTGTGGAGGCACCAAAACCCGCACTAGCGCGCCCCGGGCATCGGTGAGAATGACGCTTACCGCAGGGTCGGCATAAGAGGTATTGGCCCGCAGTGTCAGAGGCCCGGTAGCGGGATTCGGAAAGACGACCACCGACCAGGGGAAAGGAATCGGCGTGCAGCCCAAAGCACGGCCGGTATTGGCCGCCAGCGAAGAGTCGCGTTGGATGGCATTTACCAACGAATTCGGCTCTGCTACCGCATTGGAAGCCTTTTTATTGCCGTTTTGCTTCTCTTTCCTCCTGATTTCGAAGGCTTGGGTAATGCTGAGGTTCATGGCCAGCAAGTTTTCCGGAATGGTCGTCCGAATGCGAGCCGCCAAAGGAGCTCCGCCATAGCCCGAACCGCGGATAAAGGCCCCATCGAATACACTCATATTTACCGGCAACACATACCACATTTCACCCGTGAAATAAAGGTTTCCGCACAGATCGGCATGCAAATGCGAAATCGTATTGATCGACATTCTGGCGCGGCTCATTCGATACCATCGGTAAGTGCCTTTCGCATCAAAACTGGCTACCACCACACTTTCATAACTATCAGATATGGTATCGGTACCAATTTTTAAGGGAGCCATTCCTTTACGTTGTTGACTGCGGAAACTGGCGAATAAGTTCCCTTCTTCATCGCTGCAAACCGACTGTGTATTCTTGGCATTGAAGGTTTGTTTCCATAACAACTTTCCGCTTTCCGACATGGCCGCGAGAAATGCTCGTTTTCCTTCGGAAGTGTCGACTTCTGTTCCGAAAAAACGTGGTGAATGCAATACCTCTCCACCAAATACCAATTGATTGTTGCGGGCATCGACCGATGAAATCACGCTGAGGCCATCAGAAAAGCGCGCCCATTTTAACTTCCCTTTCGAGTCGAGGAGCGCCAGATAGGAGCCATAACGCAAACCTTTGGGTGCCTTTGGATCTTTCGGGAGCCGAAAATCGGGACTTCCGGCCATGCGAATCCCTTCTCTGAAACTGCCGTAAATCGCTATTTCGCCGTTGCCGGTTTCAATAGCGCCGGAGCGATTTTCCATCACACTACAACAGCTCGAATCGAGATACATAGCCTGATGCAACCACTCACGCTGGAATTTTGAATTCAACTTGAGGGTGAAGTTGTGCATCACCTCGCGATTCCGCCCCTGCGTATCGGCGGCTTTCACATCATTGGAAAATGCCATCAAAAAGCCACCATCGCCTAAGGCACGAAATGAAGTCCACGCATCGACCGTAGGCAGCAACAAGCCTGTAATTTGTTGAATGTCGCCCCGCCCGTTTATTTCGGCGATATACTCAAACTTGTAGTACGTCGATTGATTTTCGTAGGCATTGGGGTTGGGAAACAGGCTGTCGACTTTCAGCGATTTTCCATTTTCGGGGTTGATAAAAGTTTGGCAATAAGGCACATAACCACTTCTAAACTGAATGAGCACCGTACCATCCTGACGAGAAGATAGTCCATGAATGGTTCCTCCGCCAAGACGCTCTCCGCCGTACAAGGTCCAATCGACATTGCCCTTGCTGTTGTAGCAAACCACAAACATTTGGTTGTTGTATTTGTCGAACGGTACTACATCACCACTTCCACTGTACAGCTCAACGGGACCGGGCATCGGGTCGTAGCTGGGCTGTTGATACTGTCCGGCCGCTACCAGTCTACCATCAACAGTAACAGTACTTAAATGAAACCCGGTGTGGAGGCGACTTCCGCTGGCGGCCCATTCGAAGTTTTGGGCGAATACAATGAGGGAACAGCAGCTCAAGAAGAGGGAAATGGCGAATTTCATGGCATAAACGTATAAAGAAAACACGCTTATGGCTTGCTTTTTTTAAAGTTCAATGGCAAAACTTCCATAAAAAGATTAGCAGAATTAGCCTACAATCTGCATTTTTGCAACCATGGGTTTGAGAGCGATCTGTTTTGTTTTTGGTTTATTGTGGGTAAATCCGTTCAATGCACAAATAAAGAAAGGATTTGAAGCCCTGAATCAGTATGATTTTTTTAAGGCCCGAAAGTGTTTTTTAAAATCCTTGAAAAAACAGCCGGCTGCCGCGCATTTCGGATTGGCGAAGATTCATTATGATCGGTTGAATCATTTTCACCAAATTGATTCGGCGTATAAGCATGTTAAGTTGAGTCTTTTCGCGCTGAATGCTGCGTCGGAAAAACAAAAGATAAAACTAAATTCATACGGAGTTTCCGCTTCGAATGCTGCAGTTTTACTCGACAGCATTCAATTTCAGGCTTTTTTAAGGGCCGGAAAACAAAAGCAACCCGAAGGTTACCAGTTTTTTATTGCGCATTTTGGAGAAAACGCATACACCTCAAAAGCGCTTTATTTAAGAGATAGCTCGGCCTTGTCGCAAGCCTCGGCCGTAAACACCCCGGAATCATATGAAGCATTTCTGAAGGATTATCCTGAAACTGTGTTAAAAAATCAGGCGCTCAAGCGACTCGATAAGATTAGGTTTGAGCTTGTGGCAAATCAAAATACACTGGAGGCCTATCAGGAATTTCTGCAAAAATTCCCCGAATCTCAATACAAACCCGATGCAGAGGATGGTATATTTAAATTGAGTGTTGTTCAAGGAACGCAGGATGAATTGATTCGTTTTATTCGGAAATATCCCAATAACAGAAACACGCTTCGTTGTTGGGATCAGTTTTATGCGCTATACACAGCTGATCAGAGCACAGAGCGAATCATGGAATTCAAAGAGCGCTATCCGGATTTTCCTTTTTTAGATAAACTCAATCGTGATTTTGGTCTTTCCAAAGCCCTGTTTTTCCCGGTGGTCAAAGATGAATTGTGGGGTTATGCCGACAGTAGCGGAACCATTCAGATTCCTTATCAATTCGAGGAAGCAGAATATTTCTCCGACAATTTGGCGGTGGTGAAAAAAAATGGGAAATATGGATACATCAATAAATCGGGATTTGTAATTATTCCTTGTCATTTCAAAGAAG
>CANHCM010000089.1 GCA_947459155.1 Bacteroidota bacterium
ATTGATAATCTAAACGGGCTTTTACTAAAGGTTGATCGGAATGATAATTATGAAAAAGTATTGAACTCAATATTCAATCAAATAATAAGAACTCTTTCAGTTTTATACGAATCTAGAGAAAAGCTGGAAACATCTGTAACTAATTTCTTTAAGACTGATAAAAAGTATCATTCCATAATTCTTGAAAGAATCAAGACCGAATATTTGTTAGATGAATATGAATTTGAGAATCTGAATGCTAAGCTAATTCAAGTATTCGATTAATTTACTGCACCCAACAGCAGTTTGGCACAATTACCGGGCTTTTTGCTATTTTAAACCTTGTTGCATACCTTTGACTTAGGTGCATGTTGAATGGCCGGTGCACATCAGTCGGCAACTGCGCCAAGCCGCCGAACGTCAGCACCAATGACATTAGTAAGCTCAAGTGCAGTTTTTGCTACAAAACATTATATTTGCAAAATGAAGATTCGATCAATAACATACAAACAATTCAAAGGTCTTGATAATGAATGGAGTGTCAAAGATTTTGAACTTGGCAAGATCAATTTGATAGTTGGAAAGAATGGCTCTGGCAAATCAAAAACGATAAGCCTTATTCACAGTCTTTCGGTAATCTTAGGAGACTTAAACAAAATACCATTTATCGAAGGTGCTTACGATGTTACTTTTCAAGATATTGATAGCAATGATATTTTTTACTATAAATTGGAATACTCAGATGCAATAATTATAAATGAAGTATTGAAAAAAAATAAAGAATTTCTAGTTAAAAGAAATTATAAAGGGATCGGAGTAATCAAATCAAACAAAGCAGGAAATATTGACTTCAAAATACCCTCGGATGAAATTGTTTTAAATAGAAGAGATGAAATCCAATATCCTTATTTAGAAAGATTTAATTATTGGGCTAAACATCTCAGAAGGTTTTTATTTAATACTCCAATGGGTAAAAGTAATCTTGGCGTTTATGATAAATTAGGACTGAAAGAGATTGACTATAATTTTAAAGAAACAGAGAAGACTATTGATGCATTTAGGAAAGGTTTAAGAAATCATGGTGATAAATTTAAAAATTCAATAATTAAAGACTTTAAATCGATAGGTTACAATATATCTGATATCGATATAGGAGAACTTCAAAGCATTATCATTAACTCTGATAATCCTTCTATTCAGATAGTAGGTTTGAGAATAAAAGAGAAGGATCTAAAATGCATGACGGATCAAAACGAAATGTCTACAGGTATGTTTAGAGCCTTATCCATAATTATCCATATGAACTATTATGAATTAGAAAGAATTCCAGGGTGTATTTTGATTGACGATATTGGCGAAGGATTAGATTTTGACAGATCCACAAGATTAATTCAACTATTAATTAAGAAAACTGAAAATACAAAATTGGATATACAATTAATTATGACAACTAATGATAGATTCGTAATGAACAATGTTGATTTGAAGTACTGGCAAATAATAGATAGGAAAGGGAGTAATGTCAGGTATTTTAACTTAAGAAATAGTCCTGATGTTTTTGAAAACTTCAAATTCACAGGATTGAATAACTTTGATTTCTTTACCTCAGAATATTACAAGAGTTAAAGAATTATGAAGAAAATAGCAATTTTTGTCGAAGGACAAACAGAGTCAATTTTTATAGATGCATATCTCAGGGAATTGTTCAGTAGAAATTCTATTTCGATTACCTCTCAAAAATTTTCCGGTGGCAGAAGGAGTCCAATAAGAATAAATACAATAAATGCAGAATCCACATCTTTAAGAACGGAATACTTCTTCTTAATCATCGACTGCACTAGTGAAAATAACGTCATTTCTTATATTAATGACCAATACTCATCTTTAATTTCAAGTAATTACACAAAAATCATAGGATTAAGAGACGTATATCCAAATATCAACAGGTCCGATATACCCAAATTTAAAAATACAATAGAAAACTTATTCATTGGAAGGCCAGTGCCAGTCAAATTAATTCTGTGCATTATGGAAATTGAGTCTTGGTTTATTTTTGAAGAAACTCATTTTAAGCGGATCAACTCTCTATTAGATGATAATCTGATAAGGACAAATATTGGTTTTGATATAATGAATGAAAATTCAGAAATAATTAACAATCCAGCTAAAACACTTGATGATATATACAGAATTGTTAGATTAAGATATAGCAAATCCTTAAAGAGTGCAAAAAGAACTGTTCGCTGCATAGATATTGCAAACTTGTATTTAAAATCTAAATTAAATGAAAGTTTCTGGGAGTTTAAAACTGAAATTGACAGTATATTTTAAGGCACTGGCGCTAACAGCGGTTTGCCTCAAATCCCTCACCCCCTCTTCACCGCACTCACCATCCGCGGATTGCCGCTCAGGTCTTGGTGGATCTGTACCTCGGTGAGTTGGGCCTGGCTGAACAGGGCGGCTACCTCGGGGCAGCGCTGGTAATGGCATTCGACCGCCAGTAAGCCGCCGGGCTTGAGGCTGGGGCCGGCGGCCAGTTCGGCCAGCTTGCGGTAAAATACCAGCGCATCGCTGCCGGGGGCAAACAGGGCCAGGTGCGGCTCGTAGTCGAGTACTGTGCTGCTCATGCCGGCCGCCTCCTTGTGGGTGATGTAGGGTGGGTTCGACACCAACACGTCGACCGGCGCAGAGAGGTTGCCGGCTTGCAAGAGATCGAACTGCTCGAAATGCACCTCCAGTTGCAGTTGCCGGGCATTGTCGGCCGCCAGGGCCAGGGCTTCGGCGCTGAGGTCGGAGGCGCTTAGCCGGGCCTGTGGCAAATAATGCTTCAGGGCCAGGGCAATGCAGCCGCTTCCGGTACAGGCATCGTGGATGTGCAGCGAATCGGTATTGCTGTATTGCTCCACAATCAGGTTCACCAGCTCTTCGGTTTCGGGGCGGGGAATCAACACGGCCGGACTCAGCTTCAGCTCAAGGTCCATAAACCAGGTTTTGCCCATGATGTATTGCACCGGCTCACCCTTGCGCAGGCGTTTTACGAAACGCGAATAGGCCAATAGCTCACTTTCGAGCACCCGCTTGTCGGGCTCGAGGTGTAGGGTGAGGTGCGAGAAGCCGTTGATCCATCCCGCCGCGAGGCGAAACAGCACCAGCACCTCCTCTTTACTGTACTGAGGCTCAAGCTGGGTGTAGAAAAACTTGCGGATGTCGGATAAACGGTTTCCTCCAATTTTCATAGGGGCGCAAGATGCACAATTTTGGCGTGTGCGCTGTACCTTGCAGCCATGGAAGCATACATGCGCCGCGCCCTCGAGATTGCCCGTTTTGGTGAAGGCTTTGTGGCGCCCAATCCTATGGTGGGCTGCGTAATTGTGGCCGACGATCAGATTATTGGGGAGGGCTGGCACCGCGCCTATGGCGAGGCCCATGCCGAGGTGAGGGCCCTCGAGGCGGTGAGCCAACAGGAGCTGCTTAGGCGCGCTACGCTCTATGTAACGCTCGAACCCTGCAGCCATTACGGCAAAACACCACCTTGCGCCAAGGCCATTGTCCAAGCCGGAATTCCGAGGGTTGTCATTGCCAGCCTCGATCCCAACCCCCTGGTGGCCGGTAAGGGCATGGCCTATTTGCAGGCGCATGGCTTGGAGGTGAGCACCGGACTGCTGGCTGCGGAGGCCCGGGCTCTGAACCGCCGCTTTTTACAGTCGTTCGAGCAAAGCCGGCCTTATTTAGTGCTGAAATGGGCCGAGAGTGCCGACCGTTTTATGGACCCCTTGCGCGCACAAGGCGAACAGGGCAGCATGGCCATCTCCTCGGCCCTGTCGCGGCAGGATGCCCATCGACTCAGGGCGGAGCAGCAGGCCATTTTGGTGGGTAAGAACACGGCCCTGACCGACAATCCGGCCCTCACGCTGCGCCACTGGCCCGGGCGGAACCCCATACGCATCCTCATCGACCCGCAGTTGCAGGTGCCCCGGCACTTTGCCCTGTTTAACGATACCACGCCCGTACTCGTATTTAACCGATTGCGCAACGAGCGCGAGGGACACATTCAATACTGCCAATACCAAGGACAAACCCTGGCTCCTGCTACGCTGTTACAAAGCCTGCATAGCCTTGGCATTCAATCGCTGCTGGTCGAGGGCGGAGCCCATACCCTACAGGCCTTTCTGGAGGCCGGCCTTTGGAACGAAATCTACATTTACCGCGCCCCCCATACCCTACACCAGGGGCTGCCCTCCCCTACACTGCCCGATTTACAGCCGGTATCGGTGGATCGATTGGGCGAGGATTTGAGGATTAGGTTCTTCAATTCAGCTCCTAATTCCCTCCCCGAATAAACTTCAACTGTTGGGGCCCTTCGGCCTTTTGCACGCTTACGATGTAGAGCCCAGGGGGCAATTGGTGTACAGGCAGGGTGTTGCCCTGGCCCTGGAGCAGGAGCTGGCCGCTGAGGTTGAACACCGCATAGGGCTCATGGGCCCGGGTGTTTAAGAAGAGGCTTTCGTTGGCGGGGTTTGGCCAGGCCATGAGGGGCTGCTGGCCGGAGGCAGAAAGCCATCCGCCGGTAGGCGATAAATTGTACCGAAACAGGTAGCCCTGTAAGGTGGTGTCGGAAGGTACCACGTCGTTGAGGGCATCGGCTCCGGGGTTGGTATTGCCTTCGAGCTGACCGGCTACGTGGAGTATAGAATTGCTCATTTCGATGTCGAGCACCGACTGTGCGCCGGTACCCAAAATTTGGATGAGGTTTACCAATTGGTTGTTCTCGTTGAGATAGACCAAAAAGCCATCAGACTCTATGCCCGACACCAGGCTTACGGTGCCGGCGGCCGAGGGGAGCGTGAGGTTTCCGGTAAAGGTACCACTAAGGAGCACCTGGTTTTCGGGGGTAAAGACCATAGAGCCAAAGGTGGCATTGAGTCCGCTGAGACCCTCGGCCACAAAGCCGTTTACGTAATTGCCCTGGTTGGTGTAGCGCAGCAGGAAGGGAGCAGCCGCAATGCCATTGGAGCTGAGCTGCACGGTGGCAAAGCCGGGGTCAACGTCCATCGAGCTGCTGTTCATAGATCCGTTGAGCACTACCTGATTGTCGGGGGTTACCATCACCTGATTTCCGAGCTCAATCGAGTTGGCCCCCAAGTTAAAGCCCCAGGCCAGGGCGCCGGTGTTGGCGTTGTATTTAATGAGATAGGCATCGGTAGCGCACACGAGGTTGGTGGTGCCCGCACCCGGGTCGATATCGGCGGTGCCGCCCAACAGTCCGGTGCAATACACAAAACCATCGGCCGAAATGGCCAGCGACGAAACGTAATCGATGACCGGCGTGGTTGAGCCTATGGTATTGACCCACTGTAAGTTAAGATCGGTGTCGTACTTGGCCAAAAAGCCATCGCCCGAAAACACAAAAGAGCTGCGCGAGGCGGTGCCGGGACCAAAGTCGAAATCGACCGTGTTGTTATACTGTCCGCAGAGGTACAGTTCGTTGCTGTCGTAGTTGTAGCGGATGCTGCGGATGTCGATCACCCCGCCGGGGCTCAGGTCGACAAAGCTCAGGAGCGATCCGGTTTCGCCTTCGAGGCGCACCAGGAAGCCATCGAGGCCATTGGCCGGATTGGAGGCGATGAGCTGCTCTTCGGCATCGGGGTTCACATCGATGCTGCCGGTAAAGCGACCCGATACCCATACGTTGCCGAGCGGATCGGTGGCCAGGGCCGAAACCTGATCGTTGCCGCTGCCACCAATGGCTTTTACCCAGAGTAATTGTCCGGTGGCGCTGTAACGGGCAATGTACACATCCTGAAAGCCGTAGCCCTCTACCGTTGTTTGTGAAAAAGTGGCAGGTGCCTGAAAATTGCCGGCTACAAATACGCCGCCTTGTGGGGCGGGTGCAATGCGTTGCGCGTTGTCGCTTTGTGGTCCGCCAAAAGTGTTGGCCCACTCAAATTGTTGAGCCTTCAATAAACAAGGGAGCAGCGCCAGAACGAGGTAAATTTTCTGCATCAATGTGGTATTGGTTGTTCAAAAGTAGAGAGTATACCGCATTCTGCAAGGATGAGTTACAAACCGCGGGCTCTTGATAACTTAAGCCCCGGGTGGTTTAGTAATTAATCACCTGCTGTTCAACGTCTTCGGGCAATTCTCTGTAGGTGTATTGCTGGGAGCGCAGCTGGGGTTCGAAGCCCGCTTCGCGGATGGCCTGCTGGATACCGGCTGAGGTAAATCGATGCGGTGCCCCGGCAGCCGATACCACGTTTTCTTCAATCATGATTGAGCCGAAGTCGTTGGCCCCGGCATGGAGGCAGAGCTGGGCGGTTTTCTCGCCAACGGTGAGCCAGGAGGCCTGTATGTTGAGGACATTGGGCAGCATGATGCGGCTCAGGGCCACCATGCGGATGTATTCTTCGGAACTCACCTGATTGCGGATGCCTTTTACCCTGCGGAGCAAGGTGCCATCGTCTTGAAAGGGCCAGGGAATAAAGGCCAGGAAGCCTTTGGCGGACTCGGGCTTTTCGCTCTGCACCTGGCGAATCCATGCCAGATGCTCGAAGCGTTCATAGAGCGTTTCGATGTGGCCAAACATCATCGTGGCCGAGGTGGTGATGTTGAGCTGGTGCGCGGCCCGCATCACATCGAGCCACTCCTGACCGGAGCATTTGCCTTTCGAAATCATCCGGCGCACACGGTCGTTGAGAATCTCGGCACCGGCACCCGGCAGCGAATCGAGTCCGGCGGCATGCAGGCGACTCAGCACTTCGGTATGACTGAGTTTGCCCAGTTTGGCGATGTGGGCAATTTCGGGTGGCCCGAGGGCGTGCAGCTTAATATCGGGGAAATGGGTTTTGAGTTCACGGAAAAGGTTTTCGTAAAACTCTATGCCCAGATCGGGGTGATGGCCTCCTTGCAGGAGGAGCTGATCGCCTCCGTAGCGGCGCATCTCCTCAATCTTTTCGCGGTACTGCTCGAGGGTGGTAATGTAGGCCTCGGCGTGACCTGGAATGCGGTAAAAGTTGCAAAATTTACAATTGGCAATGCATACGTTGGTGGTGTTCACATTGCGGTCGATCATCCAGGTGACTTTATTGTCGGGTTTCTGGATTTTACGCAGGGTGTTTCCAACGTGCATCAGTTGGGGTAAGGAGGCATTCTCAAACAGCCATATTCCTTCTTCAATACTCAGCCATTCAAAGCGGAGTGCCTTCTCGAGCAAAAGTTCTGTATTCATTGTTTTACTAAACAGGGCGCAAGGTAGAAAGTTCGCCGCGAATGAGTACTTCGCAATTCCCCCGATTCCATTTACATTTGCGCCGTTCTATCCCAAAATAAACACACATGAAGCCCGAGTTAAAGAAAAGCAATAAGCCTACAAAAGGCCATCGTATATATGTGGTGAAAGCGTTCAAGCAGATTCCTGAAGATGCATTTTCGAAGGAGGAGCTCGACTATGTGAAGGCGCAGATGAAGGCCTCGCGCAAGCAAATTGCGGTGAATCACTTTGGTCATTTCAGCTTCATTGTTACGGTTGAGGAGAAAAAAACACATGCCCTCAGCCTCGAAGCCTGTCGGGTAGCCGGCAATGCACTGCTGGCCACGCTCAATGCGCAGTCGATCGAAGAGATTCAGCTGATCGATGCTGCGGGCTTACCGGCCGAAACCCTCGCCCTGCTCGAAGGCATGGTGCTAGGCTCGTATCAGTTTTTGAAATACCGCAGCAAGAAAGAGAAGGAGGCGAACAGTCTAAAGCTCATCTCGGTGCACAGCAAGGTGGTGAGCGACAAAGAATTGCAGCTGCTCAGCACGGTAGCAGAGGGCGTTTACCGCAGTCGCGACCTGGTGAACGAGCCTGTTTCTTTCCTCAATGCGCCTCAGTATGCGAAAGAGGTGCAGCAACTGGGCAAGGAAGCCGGCTTTAAGGTGGAGGTTTTTAACAAGGCCAAAATCGAGTCGCTGAAGATGGGTGGATTGCTGGCGGTCAATCAGGGTTCTGTAGATCCACCGGTGTTTGTGGTGATGGAGCACAAGCCTAAAAATGCGGTGAACAAGCAGCCTTATGTGTTTGTGGGCAAAGGCGTGGTGTACGACACGGGTGGCATCAGCCTGAAGCCGAACGATGGCATGATGACCATGAAGTGCGACATGGCCGGTGCGGCCGCAGTGGCCGGAGCGATGTATGCCATTGCCAGGGCCGGACTGCCTGTGTGGGTGGTGGGGATTACCCCGGCTACCGACAACCGTCCGCACGGAAACAGCGTAGTGCCGGGCGATGTAATTACGATATCAGACGGAACCACCGTAGAGGTGCTGAACACCGATGCGGAGGGCCGCTTGATTTTGAGCGATGCCCTGGTGTATGCCAAAAAGTACAAGCCACGTTTTGTGGTTGATTTGGCCACACTCACCGGCGCCGCCGCCAGGGCCATCGGTCGTTTTGGGATTGTGGCCATGAGCAATACCGTGGAAGAGTTTGAGCTTTTGAAGCATTGTGGCAACACGGTGCATGAGCGGCTGGTGGAGTTTCCGCTTTGGGACGAATATGCCGATATGCTGAAGAGTGACGTGGCCGATATCAAGAACATTGGTGGCTTGATTGCCGGAGCCAATACCGCCGGGAAATTTCTGGAGCATTTTACCGATTACCCCTGGGTGCACCTCGATATTGCAGGTCCGGCCTTTGTGGAATCGCCCGACAGCTATCGTGGCAAAGGCGGAACAGGAACCGGTGTTCGATTGTTGTTTGAGTTTATCCGCAGCAAGGCAGAGTTATGAGCGATTTTCACGACGGACCTATTCGGGTTGGAATAACCCACGGCGACTTTAACGGGATTGGCTATGAGGTGATTATGAAGGCCTTTGCCGATCATGGCATGCTTGAGCTCTGCACTCCGGTGGTGTATGGCTTGCACAAGGCTGCTAGCCTGTATCGAAAAACCTTAGGGATTCAGGACTTCAGCTTTTATGGCATTCCGGAGGCCTCGAAGGCGGTGAAGCATCACTGCAATTTTGTGAACCTCACCGATGTGGATGTCGGCATTGAGCCGGGCACCAGCACACCGGCGGCCGGTTCATGGGCGGTGAAGGCCTTAAACCGGGCTTTGGAAGACCTTGAGCAAGGACATATCGACGTGTTGGTAACGGCGCCGATTAACAAACAGAACGTGCAGTCGCCCGAGTTTAAATTTCCCGGACATACCGAGTTTTTGGCCTCGCGCACCCAAACGAGCGACTATCTGATGCTGCTGGTGAATGAGGGCTTGCGGATTGGCACGGTAACCGGACATATTCCCATTACAGAGGTGGCCTCGAAGCTGAGTACCGATTTGATTGTTTCGCGGCTTCGCGTGATGGCCAAATCGTTGCTGGTCGATTTTGGGGTTCGGACCCCGCGCATTGCGGTGTTAGGATTGAATCCGCATGCCGGCGATCATGGATTGATTGGCAAGGAAGAGGAGCAAATCATATCGCCCGCTATTCGCAAGCTGAGTCAGGAAGGGATGTTGGTTTATGGGCCATATCCAGCCGATGGTTTCTTTGGAAGCGGAGCCTGGAAGAAGTTTGATGGGGTGATGGCCATGTATCACGATCAGGGCTTGATTCCATTTAAGTCGCTGGCATTTCACCACGGGGTGAATTTCACCGCGGGTCTTCCGATTGTTCGAACTTCGCCCGACCATGGCACGGGTTACGACATTTCGGGGAAGAATGAGGCAGACCCATCGTCGTTGCGTGAGGCTGTATTTTTAGCCATTGATGTATTCCGCAACCGAAGGATGTATTTGGAAATCAGCGCAAATCCACTCCAACCACAGCAGAAAAAAGAGCGGGAAAGGGAACGCTAAAATTCACCCCAAAGGAGTATAACCTCCGCATTTCATTTTAGCGTAAAGTTGCAGAGCAGTAGAATAAATTTACTGTAAGGTATATGTGGAGCCTCGGTCGGCATATATCCAAAGGTGTTTTACTCAGTGTAACTATTCAGTAATGACGTTAGAAGCGGCTCAAATGTGGAAGTACTTGGTCCTTAGTGGAATCATTGTTATTTTGCTGTACGTCATGTTTAGAAAGCGAAAGGCTTAGGGACCTCTCGCTCTTATCTCTTCAAAGGAGAGACGATGCTAGTTAATTGGTAAAACAGCGGAAATTGCATTTCCGCCGAACGAATACATTGAATGATGTGGATTCGCTGTCTCTCACACTGTGAGTTTATTGCTCTCCACGCGAGGGATTAGGTGGTCAAATCCATGGCGTGTTCCATGAGGAGTTCGAGGGGAACGACCTCCAGAGCCCGTTGGTGGGTGGAAGAAAGTATCACCGGAGGCGCGAAGCCTGCCTCTTGTGCCTGAAGCCATCGGGCGGCGCAGACGCACCACTTGTCGCCTTCCTTTAATCCCGGAAACTGGAACTCCGG
>CANHCM010000090.1 GCA_947459155.1 Bacteroidota bacterium
CCATACAAAGGTATTTTTGCACTCAAATCCCCGTAAACAATGAAGCTTCGCCTTCTCGAAAACCTGCACATTCCACTTTGGCTCATCAAAGACACCTGTTGGGCCATGTCGTGGCGAAGCCTCGGAATGGTTATGATTGTTCCAACATTTTCTCTGGCGTTGTATTTATCGTGGAGAAGCCGAAAGTCGCCGGTAGAATTTTGGCCAAACGCTTCAGTAAGCTGCTGGATTACCGCAAATTCGATTTGGATGATCGATGAGTTTTATGCACTCAATGTTCGTTACGCAAGCCTTTTTTTCTTTGGCCTGGGCGGCCTGATGATCATCTACTGGCTTTGGCGTTACTTTCTACCCTTGTGGAAGACTCTCCAAAAGTCGCCCGAAGCCTAAGCTCCGTTTATTCATTGGTGAGGTCGAACCACTGCCTGCGCCGGTTGAGGCGTAGATCCTGGAGCATCGAAGACTTCACATTAATCGAGAAGTTGTAGCTCTGCCTGAAGCCAAAAGGAATCCAGTTAAAACGCATCTCCCAACAATGTAAATCGCGGAATATATCCACCGATGTAAAGCTGAAATCCTTCCGAACAAAGTCATAGCCGGTGTTAATGGCAATTTTCCATTTTTCGGTGATAGAAATGTCGCCATTGAAGTTCAGAATGGTACTGCGAACCGGACTTTGTCCCACAAAACTTTGGCTGAAAATGAGCCCGGCCGTGATGTTCCAGGGAATGCTGAAATCGACATAGGCCGAAGGGTTTTGGTTGATTTCGCGCTGCTCATTCTTCTCCCGTTCGTTTTGAGGATTGCGGTTGTTTTTCCGGTTTCCCGAAGCCAGTGTGGTGTTTAGCGCGAGATTGGTATTCAAAAGCCTTAACAGTCGCCCGTTTTGGGTAATGTTCAGGGTGTTGATCCGAATGCCCAAAGAGTCGGTCGCATACCAATCGTAAACCGACGAGTACACCACGTCAACCTTTTGAAACAGCCTTGTTCGTGCGCTAATCACCACGTTTTGCCACTGTAAAGAGTCGGCGGCCAGATTGTAACCGGTATTCACATTTAACACATCCAACAAACTCAGCTTTCGAAGGCCGGTACCGGTGGTGTCGCGCTTCGACCTGAATTTTCCTTCAAAATTGTTGTTCAAGGCAAGACTTAGCGTTCCTTGCCGGCCCACAGCAGGTTGTCCGTAAATACCAATGTCGTAGGGCGAGTAAAAGCCTAAAGCACCGTCAGGACCAAAATAGCCGAACACCCGGGTGCTAAAATCGGGTTGGTACCGAAAGCCAAACTGAGGCGTCATCACATGCCTGATGGTGTTTTTCCCCAACTTCAGAAAGCTATACACCCGCGTTGAAACGTTCACCGAGGCATTGTATTCCCATAATTGACTGAATCGGCGAATGGTGTCGGTTACCACTTGTTGGGTGAGCGGATCGATCGACTTCTCTATTTGTGAAAAATAGCCCCTTCCCGTAAAATTCAAAGAAGGCGAAACATTGAAATACTTCAACATCTGAAACGAGGTCGCAATGGGCATTTGGAACTGAATCCCATTGTTGAAGCGGCGTGCGAGTCCGGGTTGGCGAAACACCGAATCGGGTTGCGAAATGGTATTACGGCTCTGCAAAGTACCGGTGATTCCGATTTTCTCATAAAAGCGTTGGGCTCCAACCGGATTGCGCCGTTTGAAAGGAAAAATCCTGTTCACATTCACCTGAACCTCCGGCGCGTTGATGGTGATGATGCGCGTTTGGGTGTTCTGGCTGTGGCCTGCGGCAATGTTGAAATTCACCGGAAGGCGGTTGAAGGTTTTGGTGTACGTAATCGCACTTTGAAAGGTGTTGGCCACAATATTGGCCGTATTGAGCGAGTTGAGCTGGTTGTAGTCGTTCGAGCCGGCATTCACACTGGCCGAAAACCGCGAATTCGGCCGCGATTTGGGGTCCTGGTTGTGCCGCCAGGTGATGAAAAAACTACGATTCACCGAAGAGCCCAACAATTCCGGGTCGCCCTGCAAAATGGTCGCATAACGCATGTCGAGCGCGCCGTTGAATCGATAACGGTAATTGTAATTTGTACCGGCCTTCAATCCCCAGCTACCCCGCGAGTAAATGTCGCCACGAATCGAAGCATCGAAATGGTCGCTGATGCCAAAGTAATAACCCCCATCCATCAGGAAAAAGCCCAAACCGGGCGATTCTCCGTAGGTGGGAAAAAGAATTCCCGACTTTCGCGTGGTGGTGTTGGGGAAAAGTCCAAAGGGCACCAACAGGGGCGTTGGGATGTCTTCAATCACCAAATTGGCCGGACCGGTTACGATTTTGTCGTCCGGAATAACCTTAATTTTTGAGGCATTGATGTAAAAGTGTGGATGGTCGGGAAGATTGCAGGTGGTGAATTTTCCATTCTTCACGAAAAACTCATCATTCTCATTCTTCTTCACCTGCTCACCATGCAGGAAACCCTCGCCTTGCTTGGTGAAAACTCCCGAAATACGGCCTTTCTTCGTTTTGAAGTTGTAGTCCATCTTTTCGGCATCAAAATCCTGGCTTCCTTCCGAAAACGAGGGCTCACCAACTATTTTACCGGTGGAGTCGGGTCGGCCTTCGGCATGCACCACGTTGGTTTCCCAGTTAATCTCGATGTATTCCGCCTTCAGCCTGATTTTTTGGTATTGCACATCGGCCTCACCATAGAGATAAATCTTGCGGTTGCCCAAATCAAAGCGCATGGAGTCGCGGGCATTGTACTTCACCTCGTCTTCTAAGGCATCGGGCGAGGCCGGCAGTTGTACTTCAAGCGAATCGGGAGTTCCGGGAAGCAATGTATCAGCAACAGCCGCGTTTCTCTGCTGTGCCGAAGCCGTGCCGATGAACACAAGAACTGTGAATAAACCTGTTGTTAAGTGCCTGAACACCTCCCCGAAACGCGATGTGTGAAGGATTTAGTTTTGTAAACCCGAAAAGAATAGGGCACAAAACTAATCGTTTTCAGAGCCATACACGCAGAACGAAAGATTTTTATGTACAAAGCACTCAATATCAGACACCTGTCGAAGCTCGCTGTTGGCCTCGTGCTACTGGCCTCGCTCCTGATTTGGATGCTTCCAAAAGCCCTGAGTAGCGAAAACGCGCGGGAAAAAAAGCTTCGGACGGTGGTGATCGACCCCGGACATGGAGGGCACGACAGTGGTTGCCATGGGTCATCAGCCTACGAAAAACATGTAGCCCTCGCCATTTCGCTTAAGTTAGGGGCTTTAATCGAGAAACATTTCCCCGACGTTAAAGTCATCTACACCCGTAAAACCGACGTATTCGTTGAGCTTTACCGAAGGGCGCAGATTGCCAACGAGAACAAAGCCGACCTGTTCATTTGCATCCACTGCAACAGCGGCCCGAAGGCAGCCTACGGCGCTGAAACCTTCGTGATGGGGCTTCACAAAACCGACGATAACCTCAGCGTGGCGCGCCGTGAGAACGCGGTAATTCTTCAGGAAGACAATTACCAAAAGCAATACGACGGCTTCGATCCCAACTCGCCGGAGGCCCACATCATTTTCTCGCTTTACCAAAACGCCTACCTCATTCAAAGCTTGTATTTCGCCGAAAAGGTGCAGCAGGAGTTTAAGAAAACAGCTCGTCGTCACGACCGTGGTGTAAAGCAGGCCGGCTTCCTCGTACTCTACCGCACCACGATGCCTTCGGTGTTGATCGAAACAGGCTTCCTCACCAATCTTGAGGAAGAACGCTTTTTGAAGTCGGGCGATGGGCAGGACAAGATGGCGTTCTCGATTTTGAGTGCATTTCAACAGTATAAAAGCTGGATTGATGGCAGCAGCGACGCCCGTCGACTGGAGCCGGAGCCTGCAGCCGAACGCAAGAGCGAACCTGAATCGCCCGAAAAAACCAGCCCCGATCACGATTCGCGCCACTCAGCAGTGGTTTACCGGGTTCAGATTCACAGCTCGCCCAAGAAAATAGCGCTCAACGCACCGGTGTTTAAAGGCCGCACCGACATTTGGGCCTACGAACAAAACGGAACCTGGAAATATACCGCCGGTAAATTGGAGAAACCCGAAGATGCCATTAAATTGCAGGCGGAGTTAAAAAAGGATGGCTTTAACGATGCTTTCGTTGTAGCCTTTCGAAACAATCAACGTATTACGCTTCAGGAAGCACAACATACCGATAACGCACACCCCCATTGAGCTCAGGAAAATTAAATATATCGAAAGAAGCCCGCGTAGGATTAATAGTTACCGCCGGATTGGTGATGTTTTACTTCGGGTATAACTTCCTCAAGGGGAAGAATATCTTCTCGACATCGCGCACGTATTATGCGATTTTCGACAATGTTGACCAGCTCCTGCCCTCCGCGGCAGTGCAGCTCAACGGCTTTCGTGTTGGGGTGGTCGACCGCATTCAGTTTGCCCCGAACTCCTACAAAGTGGTGGTTCGATTGGTCATCACCGAAGATCATGTTAAGCTCCCCAAGAACTCCGAAGCCCACATTGTGAGCGATTTGCTTGGAACCAGAACCCTGCAGCTCACCTTAGGCAATGCCCAAAAGCTGGCCGATCCGGGCGACACGCTCATCTCCGTTCGGGAATTAGGCATCACCGATGAGATTAAAAACGCCATCATGCCCATCAAAAAGCAGGTGGAAAGTCTCGCCGGCTCCATCGATACCGTGCTCAAGGGCTTCAACAATGTGTTTAACCGCAAAACACAAGATGGTCTCAGTTCGAGCTTCGCATCCATCAACAACTCCATTGTTCGCCTCGAACATGCCATCGGAGAAGTGGATGTACTCGTTACCGAAGAACGCCGGAAACTCTCGCAAATCTTCACCAACCTGCGCTCCATTACCGAAAACTTCGAGAAGAACAACGATAAACTCACCAACGTTTTTACCAACCTCGACAAGATTACCGACGATGTGGCCAAAAGCAACGTGAACAAGACCTTTACCGAGCTACAGCAAGCCATCGGTCAGCTAAATGCCGTGCTTGCCGGTATTGAAAGGGGAGAAGGTTCGTTGGGGCAACTGGCGAAAAACGATTCCCTTTACAACAACCTCGAGTCGAGCTCCAAAAATCTCAGCCTTCTCCTCGAAGACCTTCGCCTGCACCCCAAACGCTATGTGCAGTTCTCGGTGTTTGGCCGTAAAGACAAAAGCACAAAAAATTAAGGTCGCAGCGCAGCGAACCCTGCGGCCTGTATATTTGTTCTGCTTCAAAAGCCGTGTATGAATTCAACCGGACTACTGCTTTCTATTCTTCCCAACGTGGTTTTTACCCTGTTGCTCCTTGCAGGAATCGGGCTTTTCGCCTTTAACCTGAGGAAAATCATCCGAAACATCCGGCTTGGCCGCGACTTAAACCGGAGCGACAACCCCGGCGAGCGCTGGAAAATCATGACGCTTGTGGCCCTTGGGCAAACGAAAATGATGGTTCGACCCATTGCCGGCATCCTTCACATTTTCGTGTATGTAGGCTTTGTGGTCATCAACATCGAAGTGCTCGAGATCATTATCGATGGCGTATTCGGAACCCACCGCGTGTTTGCACCCTTCCTCGGAAGTTTTTACAAAGTGCTCATTGCCACTTTCGAAGTGTTTGCGGCGCTCGTGCTCATTGGTGTGTTTGCGTTTTATGTTCGCCGCAATATCATCAAAATCAAGCGCTTCGTTCAAAAAGACTTGGATGGCTTTCCCCGTTTCGATGCCAATATGATTCTCTTTGTTGAAGTGCTGCTGATGTCGGCATTCCTCACCATGAATGCGGCCGATCAGGTTTTGAGTTCGCGTGGGGCTGATCACTATATCAGCTATGGAAATTATCCGGTAAGTGGCCTGCTCACCGGGCTGTTCAGCGGATGGTCTGACGGGGCTCTCATCGTGTATGAGCGCTTCATGTGGTGGTTTCACATCATCGGCATTTTGGCCTTTTTGAATTATCTGCCCTACTCCAAGCACTTCCACATCCTGATGGCGTTCCCCAATGTGTGGTACTCCAACCTCAATCCCAAAGGGCAGTTTAAAAACATGGATGCCGTTACCCGTGAGGTAAAGCTGATGCTTGACCCTTCGGCGCCTGTACCCGAAGCCGATGGACCGGTCAAGTTTGGCGCCCGCGATGTGCAGGATCTCAGCTGGAAAAATCTCATGGATGCCTACACCTGCACCGAATGTGGAAGATGCAGCTCGGAGTGTCCGGCCAATATGACGGGTAAACTGCTAAGCCCGCGGAGTATTATGATGAAAACCCGCGATCGCCTGGAGGAAGTAGGGAAGAATATTGATGCCAACAAAGGCACGTTCGTGGATGATGGTAAGTCGCTGCTCCACAATTACATCAGCGCTGAGGAGCTCTGGGCCTGTACCACCTGCAATGCCTGTGTTCAGGCTTGTCCGGTAAACATCGACCCGCTCGATATCATTGTGAATCTCCGTCAACAACTGGTTATGGAGGAGAGCGCACCTCCGGCCTCACTGGCCACCATGTTTGGCAACATCGAAAACAACGGCGCGCCATGGCAGTTTTCTCCTGCCGACCGCCTAAACTGGAAAGACGAATAATACCGGCCGAATACTATGGAACTGAAGGTTAAAACATATGCCGAATACATGGCCCAGGGCGAGGTGCCCGAGATTTTGTTTTGGGTAGGCTGCGCCGGAAGCTTTGACGACCGAGCCAAGAAAGTAACCAAGGCCGTAGCCAAGATTTTACAGGCCGCCCAGGTGAAATTTGCGGTGTTGGGAACCGAAGAAAGCTGCACAGGCGACCCGGCCAAACGGGCCGGAAACGAATTCCTTTTCCAGATGCAGGCCATGCAAAACATCATGGTGCTCAATGGTTATGAGGTGAAGAAAATTGTAACGGCTTGCCCGCATTGCTTCAACACGCTTAAAAACGAATACCCTCAGCTGGGCGGAAACTACGAGGTAGTGCATCATTCTCAACTCATTGAGAGCCTCCTGAAAGAAGGTCGGCTTACCGTAAGTGGCGGCAGCTTTAAGGGGAAGAAAATCACCTTCCACGACCCCTGTTACCTCGGCCGTGCCAACGATGTGTATGAAGCTCCGCGCGAAGTGCTCGCCAAGCTCGATGCCGAACTGGTAGAAATGAAGCGTTGTCGCACCAAAGGCTTGTGTTGTGGTGCGGGCGGTGCCCAGATGTTCAAAGAGGCCGAACCCGGAAATAAAGAAGTAAACATCGAGCGCTCAGAGGAAGCGCTGGCAACCTCGGCCAACATTATCGCCGTAGGATGCCCATTCTGCAGCACCATGATGACCGATGGCGTGAAGCATGCCGAAAAAGAAGCCGAAGTGAGTGTTCTTGATATTGCCGAAATGATTGCCCATGCAGCCGACCTCTGAAATACAAGCACAAATTGATGCCTTACTGTCCAACATTGTTGAGGGCTGCAAGGTTTGGATGTATCTCGCCTCGCGACCTTTAACCGAAGAGGAGCAGGCCTGGCTTTCTACCCAGGCTGACGCCTTCACGGAACAATGGGCGGCCCATGGAACGCGCCTGAAAGCCGGGTTTGGACTGGTCGGAAACCAGATTTTCGTGCTGTATGCCGACGAGCGTCATCACGGCGCTTCAGGTTGCTCTATTGACAGCGCCGTGCATTGGCTCCAGAAGACCGGCGACACACTCCGTATCGACTTTTTCAATCGCCTCCGCATCGCGTGGATTAACCCTGAAGGAGCCATCAGCGCGGCTTCGGTGAACGATCTCGAATCCGAAATTCTGGCCGGAAACGTTAGCCCCAACTCTCCGGTGTTCGACCTGAGTCTCTCGAACGGAGCCGATTTGCACCAGCGCTGGTTGGTACCGGCTCAACACACCTGGGTACAGCGCTTTTTACCCGCCAGGGTTTGAGTTGGCCACAGATTTTAACAGACCCGGTTCAAAAAATTTTATTTTCCTGTTGCACAGGTAATAGCGGATCACTATTTTTGCCGTCCATTTTTAGGATTCATGAAAAAAGATCTTCATCCCGCCAACTATCGTTTTGTAGTGTTTAAGGACATGTCAGACGAATCATCTTTCCTTACCCGCTCTTGCATCGAAACCAAAGAAACGATTGTATGGGAAGACGGAAACGAATATCCGGTGGCTAAACTGGAGATTTCCTCTTCTTCACATCCGTTCTACACCGGCAAAATTAAGCTGGTTGACACCGCCGGTCGCGTGGATAAATTCCGCACCCGCTACAAGAACCACCAAAGTAAAATTCAATAAGCGTTCACGCTTTATCGTACAAAGCCCTCCCCTTCGGAGGGCTTTTTTATTTTTGTCGCTACCATGAACCTCATTCTCTTCGACGACGAGCGCCGCAGCCATTTGCTACCGCTTACCTATACACGACCGGTTTCCGATCTTCGGTTGGGCATCCTTACCCTGCGCGAGAAATGGCTACAGCTCGGCGCCGACCAAGCCTCATTTCTGACCGTGGAGCCGCTTCGGGAGAAGTTCCCGGCCATCTTCGAGCAGGAGAACGTTTACATTGCCGGAAGTTTGCATGCCGATGAGGCCTTGTTTGAGGCCATCCGCGCTTTGCGCCCCAACCAAAGCCTGGTGAAAAATGGACAGCTCCTGGCCATCCGCGATATCTCAGGCAGCCATGCACTTCCGCCGATAGGCGAAAACACCCTCGAATACCATGGCGAAATTATGCAGGTGCGCCACACCTGGGACCTCTTCAGCCTCAATGCCAAAGCCCTGGCCTGGGACTTTGACCGCCTCACCCGGGGCCGGAAATCGGCACGGCCCGATGGCACCAATACGGTTTTGGGCGAGCAGTTTTTCATGGAAGAAAGTGCGCAGGTAAGCTGCTCCATCATCAATGCGGCTCAAGGTCCGGTTTACCTTGGGCACCACAGCGAAATTTGGGAAGGCTCGGCCATTCGTGGCCCATTTGCCTTGCTCGACCATGCCTCGGTGAAGATGGGTGCCAAGATTTACGGCGCCACCACTGTTGGTCCGCATTCCCGCGTGGGCGGAGAAATTTCGAATGTGCTGATTCAAGGCTACTCGAACAAGGGCCATGATGGCTTTTTGGGCAATTCTGTGCTGGGCGAATGGTGTAACCTCGGCGCCGACACCAACAACTCCAACCTCAAGAACAACTATGCTCCGGTGAAGCTGTACAACTACGCCAGCCGGAGTATGGAGGCCACCGGTTTACAATTTTGTGGTTTGATTATGGGCGACCACAGCAAATGTGGAATCAATACCATGTTTAACACCGGAACCGTGGTAGGCGTGAGTGCCAATATTTTTGGAGAGGGCTTCCCGCCGAATTTTATTCCCTCCTTTACCTGGGGCGGAAAAACCGGACTTACCGAATACCAGTTCGATAAGGCGGCAGAGACCGCCGAGCGGATGATGGCCCGTAGAAACGTGCTTTTCGACGACACTGAACGCCGACTGCTTCAGCACATCTTTAACGAAACGGCCAGCGAGCGTAACTGACGGAATTGCCACTTTTGGCGGATGGCATAGCGCTTGACCCATCCGCGCGTTCAGCGCAAAACAGCATAATTCCATTATGTGCCTGACGTATTGTCATTTATTCCTATGAACGAAAACACCTTTATCGCGCCTCTATTCAACAACATGCCCGACGAGGATTCGGAGTTTATTCCATTGATGACCTCCGAAGACGAAGAGCAAATGAATACGGAAAACATTCCGGAGGAGCTTTCTATATTACCCTTGCGTAACACCGTACTTTTTCCCGGTGTGGTGATTCCCATTACCGTGGGGCGCGACAAATCCATCCGTTTGATTAAAGACGCCAATAAAGCCGATCGAATCATTGGAGTGGTATCGCAAAAAGACCAAACCATCGAAGACCCAACGGCGGCCGACCTCAATAAGGTGGGAACTATTGCCTACATCTTAAAGATGCTGCGCATGCCCGATGGTAACACTACGGTCATCATTCAAGGAAAAAAACGCTTCCAGCTCGACGAAATAACGGCCGAGGAACCGTATTTCCGGGCTCGTATTTCGGCATTCGACGAAACGCGCCCGGCCAAGGGCGACAAGGAGTTTGATGCCCTGGTGGGTTCGTTGAAGGACATCTCGCTGGAGATTATCCGCCAATCGCCCAATATTCCCTCCGAAGCAGGCTTCGCCATTCGAAACATTGAAAGCCCATCGTTCCTGATCAATTTTATATCGTCCAACATGAACGCCGACGTGCCCACCAAGCAGTCGATGCTCGAGGTGGCCGATTTGCGCCAACGGGGAGAGATGGTGCTTCAGCATATTACGCGCGATTTGCAAATGATCGAGCTGAAGAATCAGATTCAGTCGAAGGTAAAAATCGACATGGATCAGCAGCAGCGTGAATACTTCCTCCA
>CANHCM010000091.1 GCA_947459155.1 Bacteroidota bacterium
GTTTGGTGGGCGTTGCGGTTTTGTATGTGACGCCTGTCATCCCCCGCCAGGGAAAATGGCTGCGCTTGCGCGATGTGCCCGGATTGAAAATCTGGTTGATCTCCCTTGTGTGGACTTTACTCACCGTGTGCACGGTGGATGGCTTTCTCGGTGCGGAACCTTTGCAAGCCGGATTTTTACTGCTTTCCCGATTTCTTTTTCTGTTTGCCATCACGTTGCCTTTCGACATTCGCGACCTCGAACACGACCGTTCCAATGGTGTGCTTACCCTCGCAAGCATGCTGGGTGTGGAGCGCACCCTGGTGCTGAGCCGTTCGCTCTTGGTTGTTTTTGCGCTTTTGGCAGTGGCCGCTTACTGGCTTACGCTTATTGGGCCCGGGCAGGCAGGAGCCTTGATTTTTTCGGCGGCCAGCACCGGTTGGTTGATTGCCAAAATTGATGAGGAGGCCCCGGAATGGGTCTTCGCTTTTTGGCTGGAAGGCACCATGCTCGACCAGTGGTTTTGGCTCTACGTGTTTGGCCTTTACTGGCCGTAAACGAGGTCAAGCCCGTCGCAAATGGCCGCAGCCGCAGTGTCGAGGTCGGTTTCGCTGTGGGCGGCCGACACAAAGCCAACTTCGTAACCCGAGGGACCAAAATACACACCGCGCTCGAGCAGAAAGGCGTGGAGCACCTTGAATTTATCCATTCCGGCCGGGTCGATCTCTTCGGCCGCCCGAATGTCGGCACGGGTAAAGGCGAGCCAGAAAATAGAGCCGATGCGGAAAATCCGGAATGGGTAGTTGCGGCTTTGGCTATGCGCTTCGATCTTTTCGGTAAAGCGGCGGGTTTTATCGTCGAGCTGCTCATAGAAGCCCGGCTTGAGGCATTCGCTGAGTGCGGCAATACCGGCCGACATCGCAACAGGGTTCCCCGAGAGTGTTCCGGCCTGGTAAACGTCGCCGTCGGGCGAAACGCGGCTCATGATTTCGCGGCTGGCTCCATAAGCGCCCACCGGAAAGCCTCCACCAATGATTTTTCCGTAAGTGATAATGTCGGGTGCGATGTTGTAAAGTCCAGCTGCGCCCTCAAAACCAACCCGAAATCCCGAAATCACCTCATCGAAAATGAGCAATGCACCGTTTTTACGAGCAATGCAGCCCAAACAGAACAAGAACTCTTTGCTTACCTGGAGCAAGCCATTGTTCGCCGGAATGGGCTCAATGATTACGGCGGCAATTTGGTCGGGGTACTCCTCGAAGGCCTGTTTCACCAAATCGATGCGGTTGAGCGGCACCACGAGCGTGTCGTTCACCAGGCCTTTTGGAACGCCTGCCGAGGAGGAATTGCCGAAAGTGACAAGTCCCGACCCGGCCTTCACCAACAAACTATCGACGTGGCCATGGTAGCAACCTTCGAACTTGAGAATTTTATCGCGGCCGGTGTAGCCGCGGGCAAGCCGGATGGCCGACATCACCGCCTCGGTGCCTGAGCTCACGAAGCGAATTTTCTCCAAAAACCGGTTGTTGGTCAGAATCAGATCGGCCAGCTCGTTTTCGAGGGCAGTTGGCGCTCCGAAAGAGGTTCCCCGGTTGATGGTTTCCCATACTTTTTCGCGTATTCGGGTGTTGTTGTGCCCCAAAATGAGTGGCCCCCACGAAAGGCAAAAGTCGATGAAGGTATTGTTGTCCTCATCGGTGAGGTAAGCGCCGTCGCCTTGCTTGATGAACAAAGGGGTTCCGCCTACCGAACGAAAGGCGCGCACCGGAGAGTTCACACCTCCCGGAAAGTATGTCTTTGCAGTTTCAAAAAGTTCGGCAGAGCGGCTTCTGTTCATGTTGTTGGTTTAGAGTTCGATAAAGTCCAGCTCCAGCTGGTAGTTGCTTTGAGTGAGAACGATTTTATTCGGGCCGTTGGGAGGTGTTGTGGCGGGATTAAACACGAAGCTCGCCATTAACTCACTCAACATATCCTGAGGCAAAACGGAGTCACTATCGCGGATATCAAATTTCCACATGGCATCTGAAAGAATCGGTTTATCCGGGTTGGCACTGAAATCCCAGAATATGGGTAAGGTGTTCAATGCAACATCCAGAATAATTGGGGTTCGTTGAGCTATCGCACCAAGCTCAACTCCAAATTGAACAAAAATGTCGGGGTTTGGGCCAGCACCAACGTCCCAGGGCTGCCCCGAAGAATTGTTAATGTTAAAAGAACTGATGGTAATACGGTTGAGGTAACGCACCGGTGGGGGACTCACATTCATGAGCACGGTTGCGCGGTCCCATTTCTTGTCTTTTTTCGAAAGCACTTTTAGTTCAACCTGATACAAACCCGGTGAGGTATAAGCATGAGTGATTGAGGGTCCTTCTTTGGTGGTTCCGTCGCCCAGGTTCCAAACAAAGCGTTCGGCATCTTCCGAACAACTGTTCAGGGTTATTTGGTCGTTGGGACGAATTTTAGTTTGGGTAACCGAAATGCAGGCCTGAGGCTGCTTGTTGCAGGATGCCAGAAAAATAAGTGCAGTGGCTAAAGCGGAGAATAACTTCAACATAATGATTGTGGTTTATGGCGGGGCAAAAATAACAAGGCCGAACGAATACCAGCGGATTCGTCCGGCCTTGGTGAATGCGGTATTATGCTTTTTTGAATCGTTCGTTAACGGCGTTCCAGTTTACCACATTCCACCAGGCGGTGATGTAGTCGGCACGTCGGTTTTGGTAATTCAGGTAGTAGGCGTGTTCCCATACATCGAGCCCGAGGATTGGCGCGCCTTTTACGTCGGCAATGTCCATCAAGGGGTTGTCTTGGTTAGGGGTTGAGGTGATGGCCAGTTTGCCATCGTGTTTAACCAACCATGCCCAGCCTGAACCGAATCGGGTCATCGCGGCTTTGCCAAATTCTTCTTTGAATTTATCGAATGAGCCAAAAGACTGATTGATGGCATCGGCGAGATCGGCAGCGGGCTGTCCGCCGGCATTGGGAGCCATAATTTCCCAAAAGAGATTGTGGTTGAAGTGTCCACCACCATTGTTGCGCACTGCAGCGGGAAGCTTAGAAATCTCGGCCATCAAGGCTTCGAGCGATTTTCCTTCGGCGGCAGTACCGGTAAGGGCGTTGTTCAGGTTGGTTACGTAAGCCTGATGGTGTTTAGTATGGTGGATCTCCATAGTGCGGGCATCCACGTGGGGTTCCAGTGCAGCGTATGCATAGGAAAGGGAAGGAAGTTCAAATGCCATAAGTTTGGTATAATTGGGTTAACACGGCAAAGTAACGGAATGCCAGCCGAATTGTTGATTGGAATTGTGTGGGAAATCTCCCTGCCGCAACCCGAAACCGGAGTTTCGGGTTGGGAAGAGAGCGGGAACAATAGGATTAGGCGCTTGGCGCTTTGCGTCCAATCCGACGCTTAAGTTTCAGGTAGAGCGTATACATGGCAGGAACCACCACCAGGGTGAGGAAGGTGGCTACTATCAATCCATAAATCATGGTCCAGGCGAGTGGACCCCAGAAGGCTACGTTGTCGCCGCCCAGGAAGAATTTCGGCTCGAGGCTGGCAAAGAGGCCTTCAAAATCGAGGTTTACCCCAATGGCCAGCGGAATCAAGCCTAGGATCGCCGCCGAAGCGGTGAGAATTACCGGAGTGATCCTTGTGGAGCCGCCTTCAGCAATGGCTTCGTTTTCTTCGTATCCGCGGGCCCTGAGTTCATCGATGAATTCGAGCAGGAGAATCCCGTTACGGATTACAATCCCCGCCAGGGAGAAGATCCCTACACCGGTCATTACAATCGAGAAGGTTTGGCCGGTAAAGGTGTACCCTAAAAACACCCCGATGAGTGAGAACAATACGGTTGAGAAAATCAGGAATGGCTTGGCCAGCGAGTTAAACTGCGTTACGAGGATTAAGAACATCAGCGCCAGCGCCCCCAAAAAGGCCAGACCGAGGAAGTCGGAAGTCTCCTTTTGTTGCTCCTGCTCACCAGTGAGGCGAATGTCGTAGCCTTCGGGAATTTCGAGGGTCGACACCAGCTGGTTAATCTGGGTAACAATTTCATTGGCGTTGTAGCCATTCAACACGTTCGACGAAAGCGTAACCACGCGGCGCTGGTCTTTACGGTTGATCGAGCTGAAGGCATTTTGGTATTTCACCGAGGCCACGGCCGAAAGCGGAATTTGCTTGAACATGCCGGTGCTCATATCGAGGAAGGCAATTTCCATGTTGAGCAGATCTTCCACTTTGTCGCGGAATTGTGGGGCAAGCCTTACATTGATTTCGGCGTCGTCGTCGGCATCGCGGAATTTCGATACCTCCTTGCCAAAGAGCGCAGTACGGAGCTCCAGCGCGATTTGCGCCTTGCTCATGCCCACAGCGAGTGCACGGTCGGTGTCGATGCTCACGATAATCTCCGGTTTATTGCGTTTGAGGTCCGACTGAAGGTCTTCGATACCTTCAATTTTATTCTGTGCAATGCCATCGCGTACCATGGCTTCGAGCTTTACCAGCTGGTCGAAGTTGTCGCCGCTAATCTCGATGTTTACCGGTTTACCGGTAGGCGGACCGTTCGACTCTTTATCAACGGTGATTCGGGCGCCCGGAATGTTTTTGGTGGCTTCGCGGATTTGCTGCAAACATTCAGAGGTAGAGAAGTTTATCCGCTCAGCAAAGTTTACAAAGGCAACACTCACTTTCCCTTTGTTGGGTGTGGCCACACGGTCGGGATTCTGAGGGTCGCCGGCGCCAATACCCACATTCGAAATCACCGATTCTACGTTGGGATTGTTTCTTCCGATCACTCCATACACTTTCTCCTCCACTTTTCGGGTTACCGAATCGGTTACCGTAGCGTCGGTGCCAATCGGCATTTCGATGTATACATAGGCGAAGTTGGGCTCTCCGTTAGGGAAAAACTCCACTTTCGTTCCTGAGGCCATAAAGGCGCCCAGCGACACGAAGAACAACACCACAGTGCCCAGAATCACAAGGTATGGGCGTTTTCCAACCAAAATCCAAAGAATGAGGTTTTTGTAGCCTCTAATCACCGAAGGCCAGAACGAACCCTGGAAGCGCTGTATGGCCGGTAAGATGATGTAGTAATACACCGGGGTGAGGGCCGCCAGCAAGAAGAAGAGGTTTCCGATAGCCCGTGAGCTTATCAGGTGAAAGAATACCGCGATGGCGATAAAGATGAGCAAGGGCTTGCGGAAAGCCTTGGAGGCGGGCTGGATGTCTTCGTGGTCTTTCTTCATGAAGCTAACCGCGAAAACGGTATTCATGATGAAGGCCACAAAGAGCGAAGCAAACAAGGTCAGAATCAGGGTAATGGGCAGGAACTTCATGAAGTCGCCTACAATGCCCGGCCAGAAGAGCAGCGGGAAGAACGGTGCAATGGTGGTTAGGGTTCCGGCCAGTACCGGTACAAACACCTCGCCGGCTGCGGCACGGGCTGCCGTTTTGATGTCGAAATCGTATTGGTGGAAAATCCGGTGGGTGTTCTCAATCACCACGATGGCGTCATCTACAATGATTCCCAGGGCCAACAGGAAGGAGAACAGTACAATTACGTTCATGGTAAAGCCCAGCGAAGGCATAAAGAGCATGGCTACCAGTACCGAGAGGGGTACTGCAAGTCCAACAAAGAAGGCACTTTGCAAGCCCATGAAGAACATCAGAATAATCACTACGAGTACAAAACCGATGATCACGGTATTGATCAGGTCGTGCAGGGTGGTTTGAGTTTCCATTGAGGTATCGCCGGTGATGACTACATCGACGCCCTCAGGGAATTTGGTGGCTTCATATTCTTTAACAATCTCCTTGATTTGGGCCGCCGCCGACAGGAGGTTTTCGCCTGCCCGCTTAATCACGTTCATGGTGATTACCGGTTTGCCTTCCAAACGGGCGAAGTCTTGCTTCTCTTTGTAACCGTCTTTCACCTCGGCAATGTCTTTCAGGTAGGCCAGATTGCCCCGGGCCGAACGAATGAGCAGGTTTCCGATTTGTTCGGCGCTTTGGAATTCGCCGGTTACCCGAAGTGTACGGCGCAGGTCATCAATCCGAATTTCGCCCCCCGAAATATTCACATTCTCGCGGGCTACAGCGCCTTCAATGTCGCCAAAGGTGATGCCCAGTGCTTGCATCCGGTAAAGGTCTACGTTGATTTGAATCTCGCGCTCGAGGGCGCCAATCAGGTCGACACGGGTGATTTCCGAGAGGCCTTCAATCTCATCCTTCAGGTCTTCGGCATACGATTTCAGCTGGTCGAGCGGATATTTACCCGACACGTTGATGTTCATAATCGGGAACTCCGAAAAGTTAACCTCCTGAACATCAGGATCGCTTTTCAGGTCGGTTGGAAGGTCGGTTTTGGCTTTATCGACCGCGTTCGACACCTTTTGTTTGGCAATGTCAACGTCGATTCCGGAGTTGAATTCAACCACCACAAGTGCCACATCCTGAATAGAGTTGGAGGTGATTTTCTTAATTCCGTTAATGCCCTTGATTTGCTTTTCAATCGGTTTGGTAATCAGGTTTTCGATGTCTTCGGGGCTGGCGCCCGGATAAATGGTCGACACGAAAATAGTGGGTACCACGATGTCGGGGAACTGCTCCTTCGGGATGCGTTGAAAGATGGTCATCCCGACGAGCGAAATCAGCACGGTGAAGATGTACACCGCAGTGCTGTTGTTGATCGCCCAGTTGGTGGGTTTAAAGTCTTTGATATGGTGTTTTTCCATGGCTCAGTGAGGTTAGGATGCCGGAATTAAAGCACCAGGGGTTGTCCGTCGGTTACTTCCTGATATCCGGAAACAATGTATTGTTCGCTGCCGTCGAGCCCCGAGGTGATTACTACGCGGTCGCCGTAAGCAATTCCGGTACTTACCAGCTTTTTGCGGGCTACCATTTTTCCTTTCGGGCCTTCAGCCACCATGACGTAAGTGCGGCCTTCGGCATCGCGCTGTACATAGTTGGCCGGGAGGTTTACAGCCTGTGGGATGGTTTCGTCGTTAATGCTTACGATGCTGAGCATGTTTGGACGAATTTCGGTGCTCATTCCACTCACGTTGATTTCAATGCGGAAGGTCCTGCTCATCGGGTCAACCACTTTTCCAACGTAAGTGATGCGGGCGTTGAGGGTGTCGTTGAGGTCGGTTACACGCACCTGCACAGGGTTCCCAACTTTCACCTTTCCAATGTAAGAGTCGGCCACCTTGGCGGTTACCTTCATCGAATTTACGTTCACCACGCGGAAGGCTCCGGTAAAGCCGGGGGCTGCATATTCTCCTACCTTCACGTTCACCTGATCCACCACACCTGAAATGGGCGATTTGATGCGCGACATGTCGAACTGGGCTTCCAGGGCCGAGAGGCTTTTTTCGAGCGACTCCACCTGTGTTTTGGCTTGTAAATACTGCATTTCGCTGCCAATCTTCTTGTCCCAAAGGCGCTTTTGCTTCTCGTACGCGGTGCGGGCAAAGTCGAGGTTGGTTTTTAACTGCTCAAGGTTTTCGCGGATGGCTTTATTGTCGGTTTCGGCAAGCACTTTTCCGGGACCAACAGCGTCGCCCTCCTTAACATACACGCGGGTTACAACGCCGGGCATGCCGGGCTGAACAGCGATGTCTTCATCCGATTCAAGCGAACCCTGAAGGTCGATGAAATGGTTGAAATCGGAACGCGTAACCGGAGCCAGTGTAACCAGCTTGGGTTTTTGAACTGCAGCCGAGGTGTCGAGCAGGGCAATTTCTTTTTCCAGGGCGGTCATTTTCGTTTTGAGTTCGTCCATTTCTGCACGATACGCTGCCAGTTGAGCTTTCTTGGTTTCAAGCTCATTGCCCGGTTGGCAGGCAGCCAAAACAACGAGTAAGGCGAGGATTAAATTATTTTTCATGGTAGGGGTAGGGTGGAATCAGAATTTGTTGAGGTTTTTATCGAGGGTAACGCGAGCGTCGAGGAGTTGCTGAACAGCATTGATGTAAGCCGATTGCGCACTGAGCAGGTCGTTTTCGGCCTGAAGCAGTTCGATTGAGGAGCCCACGCCTTCCTGATATTTGATGCGTGAGCGGTCGCGAATCTTTTCGGCCAGGGTAACGGTTTCCTGACTGTTTTTGTAGTTGTCGAGGGCAGCACGGTAGCCGGTAAACGACTGCGCTGCCTGCAGCTCAAGTCCTTGAGTGGCCTGCTTCTGGGTTATTTCAGTTTTGGTAATGTTCAGCTTGGCCTGTTGAACTCTGGCGCGTTGGCTCAGGCCTTTGAAGATGGGCACATTCAGGTTTACACCGAGAATGGTTCCGCCCGGCACCCTGAACAAAGGGTCAAACAGAAGGTCGAAGTCGTTGGTAATCCGGTTTTCTTTCCAGCTGTAGTAGGTCGAAAGGGTAGGCAGGAAGTTGGCTTTCTGCCGCTTGAGTTCAAGCTTTTGCATGCTGAGCCCTTTGTCGAGCAAAAGGTAATCGATGTTGTTGCGCACATCGAATTTCGGTTCTGCATCCACGCCGAGTGCCGCCGCGGCCACCAGGTCTTTCATCGAGTCGCTGAGGGTAATGGCCGTGTTGACATCAAAACCCATGTTAAACTTGAGGAGCTTCTCGGCCAATAGCGTTTGCTGCTCAAGGGTTGAGAGTGTGGTGCTCAGGTTTTTGCGCAGGAGCTTGAGGCGATCAACGTCGAGTTCTTCCACAAAACCTTCGGTGAAGAAGGCCGAGGTTTGGTTGATGGAATTGTCGAGCGAAGCGATGTTCTCGTTCAGAATGCGCTTGTTTTCGTAGAGGATAAGAACCGTGTTGTAGGCGCGGGTAACCGATTCCTTCACATCGATTTCACTCTTGCGGAGGTTGGTTTTCGACACATCTACGTAAGCCTTCGAGGCTTGAAGCCCAACGAGATATTCGCCGCTAAAGGCCAGCCACGAAGCGGTATAGCCAATCGAAAGGTTGTGTTGTACACCAAATGGAAGTCGGAGAAATTCGCCCGGAGGCGCCATTGGATTAAAGGCGTTGGCCTCAATCACGCTCACCGGCACCTGGAGAAAGTTCTGATAACCGCCTTCGGCTGAAAGTTGCGGAATACCAATCCCGCGGATTTCAGCAACTCTTTTTCGGGCGATTTCGATGTCGGTCGCAGCATTTTGGACGCTGTAGCCGTTTTTCAATGCATAGTCGATGGCTTGCTGCAAGGTGAAAGCGGATTGGGCGCGGGCCGAAACCGAAATCAGCGTGCAAAGCACAAGGAGCCTGAAGTAGTTCATAGTTTATTGAGATGAGTTGGATAGGGTTTTTTCGAGATATTGAACGCCTTTGCTGGTGGCAATTCCGCGAATGTGGTATCGCATGGCTTCGGCGTAGACTTCCGATGGATTCATGTTCAGCCCTTCGAAAACAGCCGGGTCGAAGATGGCTTCAAGTCGGTATACATAAATTCTGGCGATGATCGCCGGGTTAAGGTCGGTTCGGTAAATGCCTTGCTGTTGGCCCCGAATCATGTTTTGCTCTATGGCCTGAATGATAAAGCCGGAGCGGTGACGGGTGATCATGGCCCAGGTTTCGGGGTAATACTTTTTCAGGTCGTACAACACCGAGGTGTGGATGGCATTAATCTTCTTTTGCACCATACGCTGGATGGTCAAAAGCTCATCGATTGCCTGTAGGTTGTTGGTCTCCGTTTCGCAAATCATTGCCTCGTCTTCCTTGATGTCGAGCTCAAGGATTTTCTGAATCAATTCGGCTTTGTCGCTAACGTGTTGATAAAGGGTCTTCTTCGAAATTCCTATTTCACGGCAAACGTCATCCATCGTCACGCTCTTCAACCCAAAGCGCATAAATACCTCTCTGGCTTGTCGAAGTATATGTTCGAATTTGTCGTTCATGGGGCACAAATGTACGTACATACAAAACACAGGAAACGAAAAAGATTAAAAACGTTTCCTGCATTTCTTCAGTTTTCTTGTAAACCCCTGAAATGCAGCAAAAAAAATTCCGAGCGCACGTTTTCAAGCGATCAATAACAAGACATCATTTAAAACTTGACAGCTTTTTGGGCCATAAGGGTTGACTACTTAGCCAGTGACCTTATTCGTTTTAATTCGGGTTCTAAGGCCATAGCAGCGTCTTTCTGCCGGCGTCAATCCTTTTCAGCGCTCCAGCTCACACCCCTTTGCCGGAACCTAAAATGCGGTTGATGTCCCGCACCATGCGGTCGAGCTCTTCGGCCGAATCGCGGATGGTGACTGTTAAATCGCGGAACTCCGCCGGAAGGTGTTCATCGCTGAGCATAAGGTCGACGCAA
>CANHCM010000092.1 GCA_947459155.1 Bacteroidota bacterium
ATCGACATGGCGAGGGTTTACATTTACGAGGCCGCCGATAAAATCAACATTGCCGGAAAAAATGCAATCAACTCATTTACCGAGGGCGATGAGCAAAAAATGATGCTCATGGGGCTTCGTCGCTTTACCAAAGTGGCGCCTTTGAACACCAAAGAATCTCGTCAGCGCATTGCTCAAAAGTTAATTGAAGCGAATAAATATTGCTTTTAGCGAGCTTGTTCACACTGACTTAATATCCAAAATTCAAGTCAGCAGGGCAATGCAAGTGGTTTAGCATTATTTTTTCAACACAAGGCCGTTCGTACTTCATCGGCCCCATGTAAGTTCCGCCGAATTTTTAACTTTGCCATAGGCGTATCTTGAATCATTTTTGAATCGGGTAAAGCCCCGCTGCCTGCGGGCAGTGAAAACAATAAAAAGTTAAGGTTAGGTTAATTTTATTGTTTTGCCGGTCCTTCGGGACCGGTTTTTTTATGCCATTGCGCGGGCGATACAGCTCCACAGCCGATCGGCGGTAATATCCCAGGAAAATTGCTTTCTCCGCTCGAGTCCGGCGGCCACCAATGATTTGCGCAATTCGGGTTTGCCGGCCACTTGCTCCAAAGCCTCAGCAATGGAAGCTACATCGTAAGGATCGGCATACACGGCCGCATCGCCCGCCACTTCGGGCATTGAGGTTACATTGGAGGTAATTACCGGCACTCCGGCTGAAAACCCTTCCAGAATTGGAATTCCAAAACCTTCGAAGATGGGTACGTAGGTCAAGGCCAGTGCTCCACCGAGGAGTTTCGCGAGGACATCCGGCTCCAGCCGCCCCAGAAAATGAACACTTCCACGGTATTGCATGGCATTGAATACCGACTCGTGTTCGGCGTCCCACCACTTCTTCTCGCCTACCACCACCAAATCAATCTCGAGGCCTGTGTTTTGGCGAAATGCATCGTAGGCCTGCATGAGGCGACTGAGATTTTTGCGCGGAATGATCAATCCGATAAACAAAAAATACGGCCGGCCATTCGTAAACCGCTGGCGCACCTCCATGACTTCGGTTTCCGACAATGGATGATAAGCGGTATTGCTGCCATTCCAGGTAACGTCGATTTTGCGGGCATCCACTCCGTACGATTTCACCAAATCGCTTTTGGTGTACTCCGAAACTGTTGCGATTCGGGTGGCTTTGTGGGCAAATCGGGGGAAGTAATGGTTGTAGTAGTTGCGCACCGCAGCCGGAAGTGTTTCGGGCAAGTGGTGGAAATTCAAATCGTGAATTACGGCCACCGAGGGCAGCTTACTGCGCAACGAGAGGTGACCGTCGGGCGAAACAAAGAGATCGGCCTTACTCTGTTGCAGCATCCAGGGAACCGCAAATTCAAACCAGGGCGTAAACAGGCGAATATGCCTGGTTGGCGGAGGAAGCCATCGACCGCTCACATTGGGGGCAAAAAGAAAATGAGGGTCGAAAGGACGATCGAACAAGAAGATAAACTCATGTTCAGGGTGCTTTCGGGCAATACGGCTGAGGGTTTCGTAGGTAAACCAGCCGATGCCTTCGAGCTTTCCGCGCAGCAACAAACGGGTATTTACAGCAATGCGCACCTTCGACTTTACTTCAAAACAAACTGAATCCCAACCTGAAGTCTTGAGGGCTCGGGGAAATTCCAGTTGGAATAAAACAAATCCGACAGTCGGTAATGCCCATAAAGAATGAACTTGTTAATGCCAATCCGAACCGTTGCACCATAGTTCCATCGTTGGAAATAGGTTAATCCTGTAGTACGGCTGCGCACCACCCGGCCATCGGGCAAATCGCTTCTCTGAAACAGCACATGGGCAAATGTGTAGGTACCATAAGCCGCAATATCCAAATACTTCCCAAGTTGGTTGCCACGTCTACCGAAGTTGATGCGCAGGTACGGAGAGAACAGGCCGTTGTAAAAAATCAGCCGCTCCCTTTTGTATTGAAACGTGTCGGGCGCCACCTTCCCGGCTTCCTGTTTTTGCGATAAATCATTCACATCGTAGGCGAACTCATAACCCACAGCGAAGGTCTGCGACAGCCGGCGCTTGTAACGCACACCAAACTGGTAATGGCCATAGGTTCCTTGTCGGGAGCGCGCACCCGCCTCACCGGGATCGGTGGTAAAGCCAAAGCTCATGTATGGGTGTACATAGTTTTTTCGGTTGGGTCCGCGGCTCGGAACGAGGCTATCGATAGCCGGATCTTTTTCGAGAATTACATTCTGAGCCGGAGCCGAAAGAAGAAGCAGGAAGAACCCCGCAGCAGTAATCAATGATTTCATGGAATGGCTTGTTCGAACGTGTAGCCTTTGTAATGCAAACGAAGGCGCGATATCGGATTAAAGGGATTGTAATTGAAAGAATAGGGTTCCAGACTGCTCACCTCGACTACACGGTAGGCTATGAGGTGATTGCGGTTGTCGACTTCAGAAATGTAAAGCAATTGTGAGGATTCGGCTGCGGTGGAGTCGAAATAGCTCTGTTTGATAAGCACCTTGAGGCCTGAAGTGGCGGTGTCCTTCACCAGCTCAAAGGTAGGTTCGGGAGCTGTTGAATTGGCATTGAAGCGGCTTGCATGCGGAAGGCCGTAGCCGTGGGCATAATCGAAATAAGGGTATAAATGTCCCGATTGCTCAAGCAGCTTGAAGAGCTCCATGTTTTTGAGCTCCGGGTATTTTTGCCACATGCAGGCGGCAAATCCGGCCATGAGCGGACTGGCGAAGGAGGTGCCGTCGACAGTGCTGAAGCCCGATGCTTTAGCGCTAAATGTGCGGCCCTGTGCGGCCACATTGGGCTTTAGGCGCTTGTCGGCTGTGGGTCCAAACGAGCTGAAGTCGATGTGATAATCGCAACAAGGCTCAAGGCCTCCAACGGCAAGGACAGAATCGGCATCGGCGGGCGCTCCAATGATACCCCAATCGCCGGAGCCCTCATTTCCGGCGGCATTCACCACCAGCATGCCTTTTCGGGCGGCCATATTGGCGCCACGCGAGATGAAGCTGGTTTTCCCGTTCATTTGTTCGGGGAAGTAGCGGGTGTCGGTATAGCCCAGCGAGCTGTTGATGATATCGGCGCCATTCTTATCGGCCCACTCAGCCGCGGCAACCCAGTACTCTTCTTCGGCGAAGGGCTCGCTGCGTTCGAGCTCGGTACGGGCCAGTAAAAATTCGGCATCCATCGCCAGTCCCAGCCAGCGGCCTTCGGGATTCTTGCCGGCGATGCACGACCAAACTGCCGTTCCATGCCATCCACCTTCGTAAACGTAGTCGCGATTCTTCACAAAATCGCGTGTGCCCTTGATTTGTTGCTTCTGAAACAGGTGGGCAAAAGCCGGATGCTGGTCGGCTCCACTAAAGCCCACATCGAAAATGGCGATGCGTACCCCTTTTCCGTGGATGCCTTCCGCCTGCAAAACGCTGGCTCCCATGCGCTCGATTTGTCGCTGCATTTCCTCCTCTTTCTTCAAAGGAGGTAACGATTCGTCATCCCGCGTAGCCGGCAAACACACCACGGAAGAGGCCTGCTCAATGCCCGAAACGAAGGGCAGCGTCGATACTGAGGCGATTTGTTCGGGCGTGGCCATCACCACCGCGGCATTCAGCCAGCGTGAGTGCGTCTTGAGTGTTTCAACGCGCTGCTCGAGCTCGCGGAGATACAGTAGATTTACCGGAAAATCGGTACTGTCGGAAAGCGGTAAGCCCTGCTTCAAACGACGCTCAATGGCCTTTTGATCGAAATACGCGTAAGGGTCGAATTGCTGATTCGCCTTGTTTTTAAAGTAAACCCGGTATTTCACCGGACTTTGTGAAAAAACAGAAACGCAAGCAATACAGGAAAGAAAAAGAAATGCTATACCTTTGTTTTGCATAAGGACGCCAAACCTAAGTAAAAGCAGTGAATGTTGCTTCGTTAGGCTTGGTTTCTAAAAGAAAAAGATGAGTACGCTTCGTTTCAAAACCAATCTTCAATGTGGTGGATGTGTCCGCACGGTAACACCATTTTTGAATGAAGCGGTGGGAGAAGGCCTGTGGGCGGTAGATGTTTCGACCGAACAAAAGGTTTTAGAAGTGAAAGACAATCAGGTGGATGCTTCGGTCGTTCTTAACGCTGTGGCCGAAGCCGGTTTTGAGGCGGAGGAAATACAATAACATGATGCGTCTGTTCTCCATCGGCTTGTTGATTGTGCTCTATTTGAGTACCAGTGCCGGTTTGCGCCTGCAATTCCACTACTGTGGAGGAGAGCTGGATTACATTGCTGTGATTGAGTCGGGCGAAGATTGCTGTGTTTGCCATACCAAGGCTCCAACAGGCTGCTGTAGTACTGAGACCCTTGAGCTGAAATCGCCCGAAAAACACCAGGTTCAGAGTGCACAGCCCGGGTTTAGCCTCCAGGTTTTTGCCCTTCCTCCAAGTGTCTGTTACCTTCCATCAATCGACGAGCAGCATTCCACCTTTGTTGCTCTGGCAACGCCCGCCCAGCTGGCTCTGCCTCCACCCGATTTGGTGGTTCAACACGGTAGTTTCAGGATTTAGACAAGCATCGAACCCCTCGATGACCCTTGTTTAACCTTGAATTACTGAATCATGAAAACCATCATTTTTGTTCTGGGACTGCTGCTAAGTCCCGCCTTCAGCAACGCTTTGCTGGCCCAAACCGAAACTACACTGCATGTGGATGGCAATTGCGACATGTGCAAAAAACGCATTGAACAAGCCCTCGATATACCCGGCGTAAAACTCGCCAAATGGGATCCCAATTCGCATAAGTTGAAGGTTCGCTTCGATGAGAAGAAAATCAACCTCGATCAAATACGGGAATATATTTTGGCGGTGGGCCACGATGTGGATGGCCTGAAGGCTGAAGAAGAAGTATACCAAAAACTACATACCTGCTGCAAATATGAACGCCACCACTAAGCTGCTGATCATTGCAGGTTTGGGGCTTTCATTCGGAATTCAGGCGCAGCACACCGGCACCGTGAGCGGTAAAAACAAGCACGGAAGCACAAACCTGTCCGGAGTGTTGGTGTATACGGCAAACGGTGAATTCAACACCCAAACCGACAGCACCGGCCGCTACGTAATTCTGTCGGATGCAGATTCGCTGATGCTCCTTTTCGCCAAAACAGGATATTCCAGCGACACAGTCATCAGCCTGAAAGGCAAAGCGTTAAGTCTTAGCCTGAACGACGAAAAAGTGCTGAACACCTATGAAGTGCAGGCCACACAACCCGCTACATATTTGTCGAGCATCAATCCCATCAAAACGGAAATCATTACCGAACAGGAGTTGTTCAAAGCCGCCTGCTGCAACGTTTCCGAGAGCTTTCAAAACAGCGCTACGGTCGACATTACCACCACCGACGCCGTTACCGGAAGCCGACAAATTCAGATGTTGGGATTAAGCGGCATCTACCTGCAAAACACCATTGAGAACCTGCCTTTAATCAGGGGTTTAGACATTAACCACGGTCTGAGCCTCCTGCCCGGCACCTGGGTGGAGTCGATCCAGGTTTCGAAAGGAGTGGGTTCGGTAGCCAATGGTTTTGAGTCGATTACGGGGCAAATCAATACCGAAATCAAAAAGCCCGATTGTAAAGAACGGGGCTTACTCAACTTGTATTTGAACCAGTTTGGGCGTTCGGAGGCTAACCTGATCAAAGTGGTGGAGCTCAACGAGAAGCTGAGTACCAACTTTTTAGCCCATGGAAGCTGGATGCAGAATAAAATCGACCAGAATCGGGATGGCTTTATGGACAGTCCCGACGGCTGGCAGGGCAATGTGATGAATCGTTGGTTTTACCGCGACACGATGGGCCGGTCGGCGCAACTCAGTGTGCGCTATGTGAGGGAGTTAAAGAACTCCGGAACCACGCATTCCGAAGAAGACCCCTTCGATGAGCACCACTATGAGTTTGACCAGGAAATTCAGCAGTTAGATGTTGTGGCCAAGGCCGGGTATGTGTTCAAAAGCAATCCACGCAAGAGCATCGGGTTTCTGGGGAATTTCCAGCGCTACACCATCAATTCGCAGTTCGATGCCCGTTGGTACCAGGCCAAGCAACACAGTGTGAATGCGAATGTGTTCTTCCAAAACCAAATCGGCTTTTCCGGAAAGCACAAGTACCGCACCGGAGCGAACTTCTGGAGCGATCAATACGAAGAGTACTACACCGGAACGCCCTTTGCCCGCCTCGAGCAAACGGCCGGGGGCTTTTTCGAATACACCGGAAATTACGGAAATCACACGCTGGTGGCGGGACTCCGTGCCGACCACAACTTCCTCTTTGGAGGTTTTGTAACGCCCCGACTGCACTATAAATGGGATATTTCGGAGCGTTTTAATGTGCGCGCCTCCGGCGGAAGAGGTCAGCGTACCGCCAATGTGCTGGCCGAAAACATGGCTTACCTGGTGAGCAGCAGGGCCTTTCTCACACCTGTTGCGCAGCCCGGAAGCATCAGTGCAGCCTACGACCTGCTGCCCGAAGTGGCCTGGAACGGCGGAACCAGCTTCCAGTGGAGCTATTTCATCAACGGCCGCGAAGGAAGCCTTTCGGGTGAGTACTTCTACACCTGGTTCGAGCGCCAAACGGTGATCGACCTCGATGCACACGCACAGAAAATGTTGGTGTATAACGTTGAAGGTAAATCGTTTGCAAACAGCGCTCAGATCGACTTGTTTCAAGAGATTAACAACCGGTTCGACCTGCGGATGGCTTACCGATACACCGATGCCTGGATGTTTTTTAACACCAAAGGCTGGCTGGAAAAGCCCTTCACCGCCCGACACCGCGCCCTGGCCAGCCTTTCGTACCATTCGAGAGGCAACAAGTTTATGGCCGACGTAACGGTAAACTATGTGAGCAGCAAGAGAATGCCCGACACCAGCGGAAATCCGGAGCCTTACCGCATGACCGACCGCTCACCCGATTTTGCCTTGCTCCATGCGCAGATCACCTACAATTTCGAACGGCTGGCCGTTTATCTGGGTGGCGAAAACCTGACCGGCGTGGTGCAAAGCCGACAAATCATTTCGCCCGAAAATCCACACAACGGCTTTTTCGATGCTGCGCAAATTTGGGGACCCACCTTCGGACAGGTGGTGTACATTGGTATGCGCTGGAAGTTTCAGTGATTGAGGCTTAAGGCTGAGCTTAAGGTATCATTCGGGCGAGAGGCTTCATAAACGAGCGTACAACGTATTGCGTATTCCGTATTGCGTTTGAATATCCAAGGCTTGAGGCTGCCGTTTCTAAGTGGAACGAGCGCTTCAGGCCTTGGTTTTTTTTCGATTTGGAGCGCGGATTAAATTGCGGGATTTCAGAAATTGTTTGAGCTCAAGCGGCATTTGACCTGCCCCGCAAGCCTGAATACTGATAACAAAACAGATATAACATCCATAAATGCCAGTTAACTGGCTTTAAAACCCCGAAGGGGTGACATGATGCTAACCCAAGCACCCTCAAGCTCAACTCAAACCCCGAAGGGGTGACATATTGGTGCAAAATTGGAGAGCTGAAACAATCCCACAAAAGCAAAAAGCACCTTTGATTGATATTCAAAGGCGCTTTTCGTTTACGATTCCCCAAACAATCTCAGCTGATCATCATCGGCTTCCAGATCGACCACAATATTGGGTGTGGCATCTGTTCCGGTGTCATCGGTTTCGTCGGCACCAAGCTCGCCTTCCGGTTCCGGCTCGGGTTCGGGCTCCGGCAGTGATTCCAGGGGCGTAATTTTCTTCGGCGGCTGTTGAGCCAGCTTTTTCCCTTTGGCCTTCAAGCCCTTTACCGCGATAAACGACTCCAGCTCAATTTCTTGTGAGGCGCGTTCCACCTTGCCCATCTTGGCAAAATCTACCTGAATGCGCGGGAAGGTGTCGGTGCTGGCAAAAATGAGTACCGAGCCCTCAGCCTCGCTGATAAACAGGGTTTTCTTGTCGCCACTTTCCGGAATAAAACGCTTCACCATGTGCTCCTTGGTTTCGGCATCGTAATACACGGCCGAAATAGGCTGCTGTGGACGGTGTTTCTCGATGTGAATGAGGTCTTCCTCGAAATGCAGAGCCGGATCGGCCGGGTAAAGCCGGTAATGACCACTCTGCATGAGGGTGAGGATTTTGTCGGTCGGACCAAAAGAGCCCAGCAGCAAGCCACGCCCCTCGGTGTTGATGCGCTTCACCGATTCGTCCCACCAAATCTGACGTGCAGCAAGGGTACTTTGGCCCTTTTCCTTCAGCACAATCTTCCGAATGGGAATCTTCGTGAGCGTATTTCCCGCGGCTCCCCTACCCTTGATGGCCAACGTGCCAAAGTCGAACTCGAACGAGGTCTTCTTCAGCTTGGGCCTTGGCTTAAGGAATACATGCAGTGTTTCGCTTTCGCCGTTTGGATTGGCGCTCAGGTAAACCACCTTAGAGCCTTTGGTGCCTTTGGTAAGCGGGTACTCTTTGTCGCGGATCACTCCGCTGATGGCAAAGCGCTTCACGAAATAAGGTCCCGTTTTGCCATCCTGATACACCAAATTGTAAATGGTGCGGTCGTCGTTCTTGCGGAAGACGTTGATGTGCAGAATGTCCTTACCCACAAAGGCCTTATCGGCAATTCGGGTTACGAGCATGGTGCCATCAGCCCGCATCACCACAATATCGTCGATGTCGGAACACTCGCACACATATTCGTCCTTCTTCAAGCCATAGCCGGCAAAGCCTTCCTCACGATTCACATACAACTTGGCGTTGTTGATCACCACCTTGGCCAATTCGATGTTCTCGAACGGACGAATCTCCGTCTTCCGCTCGCGGCCGGCCCCATACTTCTTCTTCAGATTCAGGTACCAGGCAACCGTGTACTCGGTGAGGTTGGCCAAATGATTCTCGCACTGGGCAATCTTCTCCTCAATGCTCTTGATTTGCTCATCGGCTTTGAAGGCATCGAACTTTGAAATGCGCTTGATGCGAATCTCGGTGAGCCTCACAATATCGTCTTGCGTGATGTCGCGCTTTAAGCGTGGACGGAAGGGCTGCAAGCCTTTGTCGATGCGGCTGATCACTTCTTCCCAGGTTTCGGCCTCTTCAATGTCGCGGTAGATGCGCTCCTCAATGAAGATTTTCTCGAGCGAGCTGAAATGCCAGGCCTCTTCCAGCTCGGCTTTCTCAATTTCCAACTCGCGCTGAAGGAGGTAGCGGGTGTTATCCGCCGATAGGCGCAAAATATCTGAAACGCCCGTAAACCGTGGCTTATCATTCTCAATGATGCAGGCATTGGGCGAAATGGTAATCTCGCAATCCGTTACTGCGTAAAGGGCATCAATGGTGATGTCGGGCGAAATACCGGCCGGCAGGTGAATGAGAATCTCGACGTTTTCGGCCGTATTGTCCTCAATCTTGCGGATTTTAATCTTCTCCTTTTCGTTGGCGCTGATGATCGACTCAATAAGGCTGCCTGTGGTGGTGCCAAATGGGATTTCGGTGATGACCAGCGTGTTCTTGTCGAGCTGCGAAATTTTGGCCCGTACCCGCACCTTTCCGCCGCGCATGCCATCGTTGTACTTGCTGAAATCGGCCAGACCACCGGTGAGGAAGTCGGGATACAGCTCGAAAGGCTTCCCTTTGAGGTAGGCCACCGAGGCGTCGATGAGCTCGATGAAATTGTGGGGCAGGATTTTACAGGCCAGGCCCACCGCGATGCCTTCCACGCCCTGGGCAAGCAGGAGTGGGAATTTCACCGGTAGGGTGATGGGCTCGTTGTTCCGCCCGTCGTAACTCAACTGCCAATGGGTGGTTTTGGGGTTGAAGAGAATGTCGTTGCCCAGCTTGCTCAAACGGGCCTCGATATAACGGGGCGCCGCGGCAGAGTCGCCGGTGAGGATGTTTCCCCAGTTACCCTGACAGTCGATGAGCAAATCTTTCTGCCCCAACTGAACCAGGGCATCGCCAATCGAAGCATCACCGTGCGGGTGATACTTCATGGTATGCCCAATGATATTCGCCACTTTGTTGTACCGCCCGTCGTCGAGATCCTGCATCGAATGCAGAATCCGCCTTTGTACAGGCTTAAGTCCATCCTCCACGTAGGGAACAGCGCGCTCGAGAATTACATATGACGCATAATCGAGGAACCAGTTCTCATACATCCCGCCCAGATGGGTAATGTGCTCGTCTGAAGCGTGTTGCTCCGACAAATCCATGCCTTCTGTCTCTTCTGGTGTATCTTCTGCCATAGGGGGCAAAAATAAG
>CANHCM010000093.1 GCA_947459155.1 Bacteroidota bacterium
TAGCGCCTAAACTTAAACGTTTATAAACGTTTAAATACCGACTCATGTCGGCGGGAGTGCCGAACTTAGCTGTGGAGGGAGGCTGGAGGCGGCCCCTAATCCCGGCTCACCAGACCTGTATTAAAACCTGAATTTCAGCACTTTATAAACTTCATTCTCCAGGATTTATTCTATACTCTCAGCCAAACTCGACCCCAAAGCTGAACTGTTCAGTTTTTGATTCCTAACACACTCATAATGTTGTACTTGTGAAATAGTATGGCGAGCGAATGTGAACGTCTACACATGCTCACCCCGATTCTTGTTTTGAAACAATTCACTTTCAAGGACTTACTTAGCGCCTAAACTTAAACGTTTGTAAACATTTAAATACCGACTAATGCCGGCGGGAATGCCGAACTTAGCTGTGGAGGGAGGCTGGAGGCGGCCCCTAAATCCCGGTCAGCCCTCAACCCATCAAATCTCCCCAACCACTCCACTACCCATAAATTTACCCATTTACACAACCCTGCATGGGCTTGTACGTTACCTTTGTCGGACAAATTCCGGCAACTATGGAAGAACAATTGAAAAACCTGCTATACCACGGTTTAGGTGTAGTAGCCATCACCAAAGAAAAGGTCGAGCGCGCGGTTGAAGAGCTGGTGAACAAAGGCAAAATGACCAAAGAGGAAGGTCAGAAGTTTTACGAAGAATTGAAAACGGAAAGCGGAAAGGCTGGTCACGAGTTTAAGGACAATCTCAAGGAGAGCTTCCGCTCTTTTTTAGAGAATTCCGGAATTCCTTCCCGGGAAGAATTCGAGGCGCTGAAAAAGCGTGTAGAAGCCCTGGAAAAAGCCTCTGAAGCAAACAGTGCGTCTTGATTTCACGCGGTAAACGATATAGAAAGGTATTAACCGTTCTGGCCAAGCATGGCTTTGGCGACTTAGGCCTTCGCTTGGGAGGACCCGCTTCATGGCTGAGGCGAAAGCCCAGGGAGGGAATTAGTGCCAGGCGTTGGACCGGCTTTCGAAAGGCGCTGGAAGAGCTCGGACCTACTTACGTAAAGTTCGGTCAGGTTTTATCGAACCGACCGGGAATTTTGCCCGACGACCTCACCGCCGAATTGGCCAGGCTGCAGGACCAGGTGCCACCCTTCTCGTTTGAGGAGGTGAAAAAGAGCATCGAGGAGACCTTCCAAAAGCCCATTGCGCAGATTTTCCCAAGCATCGAGGAGCAGCCGGTTGCCTCGGCGTCCATCGCGCAGGTGCACCGAGCCTGGCTCCCTGATGGACAGATGGTTGCGGTTAAAGTGCGGCGTCCGGGAATTGAGGCTGTGATTCGTGCCGATGTAGCCATCATGCGCGATATCGCCCGCCTGATGATGCGAAACGAAGAGCTGGCCTCACTAAAGCCGGTTGAGCTGGTCAAAGCCTTCGAAAACACCATTTTAGCAGAGTTGGATTTCGAAAAAGAACTCCACAACGTTAAGCAGTTTTATGAACTCTTTGAAGGCGACAGCACCGTTAAAGTCCCGAGGCCTTTTCCAGAGTTTAGCAGCAGCGCCGTGGTGTGTCTTGAATTTATCGAAGGAATAAAAATCAGCCGTAAAGAGCTGCTCGCCGAGCAAGGCTACGATTTAAAGCTGGTGGCCAAGAATGGATTTGATGCCTTCTTCAAGCAGATCTTCGAGTGGGGAATTTTTCATGCCGACCCGCACCCCGGAAATCTCTTGGTTTTACCTGGAAATGTGGTCGGTATACTCGATTTTGGAATGGTTGGGCAGCTCAGCCAAACCGATCGTTCTGCCTTAGTAGAGTTTGTGATCGCGCTGGGGCGGGATGACGTGGGCCGTATCGTAGAAAATATCGAAAAGCTTCAAGGTAGTCCGGTAAGCGATAAAACCGCACTCGAGCGCGACCTCTCCGCATTCATCGCCGAATTTGGCTCGCGGGCTGTGAAAGACATCAACCTCAATGATGCCCTCGAAAAAGGAAGGCGAATGGCTTACAAGCACGACCTGAAGCTGAATCCCGACCTCTTCCTCCTGTTCCGAACCATTTCGCTGTTGGAAGGCATTGGCATAAGTCTCGATCCTCAGTTTCGTTCGCTTGAAATCATCAAACCATACGCTTTCAAGCTGTTAAGGAAACAGCTAAACCCTAAAAACATCTTCCAGAGCAAAGCGCTTCTCGCCTGGGCCGCCGACTGGTACCAACTGGTAAAAGCGCTGCCCGGCGATGTGAGGAAAACCCTGGGGAAAGTCAGCAACGATCAGCTATTCATCCGCACCGAAAGCGCCTCCGTAGATCGCCTCAGCGAACAGCTGCGAAAAAGCGGAAATGAGCTCAGTCAAACCCTCGTTTGCATAGCATTGATGGGCTTTACAGCCTTTAGCACTACCCTACCACTACCTGTATTGTTAGGCGGACTAAACCTCCTTGGTTTGATCAGCCTGGGACTTTCAGTCTTACTTCTATTGATACTTATAAGGCGCTGGCGCTGATGACCTTATACATCAATAAATTCCCACGCAGAACGGTATGCTTCATTTTGCTGACAATGATCGATCAACGCTGAGTAAAAACGATCATTTCCCAACGTAGCACTGTCGCCAACAATAACCAGCTTTCGGCGTGCGCGCGTCATGGCTACATTCATCCGGCGATAATCCTTTAAAAATCCAATTTCACCTTTCGCGTTGCAGCGAACCAGTGATACCATGATTACATCGCGCTCCTGTCCTTGAAAAGCATCAATCGTTTGCACCTGCGGTTGGATGGCTATATCGTTGATTCTGAAATCCTCAAGACAGTTTACCTGTTGTCTGTAGGGCGATATCATCGCCACACTAGAGCCCGCCTCCAGCCAGGCTTCTTCGAGCATAATCGAAAGTCGCTTCCACAAAAAGCGGGCTTCCTCTTCATTCATATAACTGCCGGCCGATTCATTCCACTGTTCTTCCCAGCCTAAACCTGCGGTATCGATGAATTCAAGCGAAAAACCATCGCCGGCGTGCGCCTTTTCCACTGCGCCATCCGCCCGAAGGGCACCCCCATAAAACCAGGCATTGGAAAACGACATAATGGCCTCGTTCATACGGTATTGAACCAATAGCAGCGCCGATGGCAGCCTTTGCAGATTTTTCTCCATCAGCGTGAGCGACAAACCCAGCTTTTGGGCAGTCTCCGACTTCACCGTTGGGGGCAACTGGTGCGGATCTCCGGCCAATACTAAACGATCGGCACGCAACAAGGGAATCCACGTTAAAGGCTCCAGCGCCTGCGCAGCTTCATCCATCAAAAGCACGTCAAACCGCTGGATTTCAGGCATCGACTGCGCTGCGGCCACCGGTGTAGCACAAACCACTTCCGCTTTATCGAAGAGCTCAGCATAGAGTTGCTTTTCCAACTTGAGCGCATCCTTCATCAGAGCACGGGCCTCCTCGTTAAGGGCCTTGCGCTGAGCCCGTTCCTGTGGACCAAAACTCCGTTTATACTGTTGAGCCATCCTGCGATACTCATCGGCTCGCTTCCTGCATTCCTTTACTACCGCGAATTCCGGCGCAGCCTTGAGTCGTCCTTCCGTACTGATGGCTTCAAGGCTTTCCGACATTCTCAAGGGATTTCCAACCCGAAGCACCCACAATCCGGCGTCGAGTAAAGCCTTGCTGATGTGATCAACCGCGGCATTCGAAGGAGCACAAACCAAAACCCGCTCACCACGTTCAACCATGGCGCGTGCGGCGGCCACGAGGGTGGTAGTTTTGCCGGTACCCGGAGGACCATGTACCAAACAAACGGGCTGGTTCGAAAGAATCAGATCGATGGCAAACTGCTGAGATTCATTCAGCGAGGCATCATGTGTAGGGTTTAGGTGTATGGATGGCTTCTCGGGAGACTTCAAGCCAATCAACAAATCGCGCATCTCGGCCAGGGCGCAGTTTTTTGCCCCTTCGGCCACACGCATTGCCTCAAAAGCGGTTTTAATACTTTGGTTGTCGAACTGTTGTTGGATGGCCAATCGTGGCGAGTCCAGCACATCGGGATGCTCGTTGAGGAAAAAAACCACCTTAATCTGGTCGCCCCGAACCCAATCCACAACACCGAATGCTTCGCCCTCATCGACAGTGGAATACAGGCGAGCCGGCCTTCCGGGATTCCAACTGTGGGGCGTCGACTTGTGCTTGGTCCGCTCGAATACCACAAAAGGGTAATCGCCATATCCAAAACCACTCTCCACAATATTCAATGGATACCAGGCTAAACCCTTCTCTACCAATTCATGAACTCCACTTTTCGAAAGTATCGCTTCAAATGATTGACGTTCAGCATCGGCTTCCGCCTGAAAGGCCTTACTGAGATGTTCGAAATACTCCTTGACTTGCTCTTTGCTCACCGTTCAAACATCACGCGATAGCGGCACACCTGCGCTCCAGAACAAAACTGAAGCACGTAAAGTCCGGCAATTGAAGCACCAGGCTTGATTCGAATGCCCTGTTCAAACAAGGCCACCTCGATCGCCACTTCACGACCTTGTAAGTCGAACAACTGAGCCCGCTCGATGAGGTCATCCACACCCTGAACCGTAAGCCATTCGGAGGCCGGCTGGGGAAAAATGACAGGAATGCTTCTTTCCGGTGTAAATGCCTTTAGCACTTCCGAGCATGTCTCCTGAATCGAAACACGATTGTCTAAGGTAATGGCTTGAAGATAAGCACTCCAGTCACTCAAACTGCCGCCAAACCAGTACCGTAGAAAAGGCCACAGCAAATCGTCGGTGGTTTGCTGTTGCTCGGCTCTGCTGAGGGTCACTCCACTCCCGATTTCACCTAAATCACAAACACTTGAGGGAATAAAGTAGCAATGATTACCTCCAAGAATGCTGGCAAACACTTTACAATCGGAGCCCAGAGCATTCCAGATGGGCTGGTGATGAACATCGGGTGGTGTAACGTTGTCGACCGAGCCGGAAACCACAAGCGCAGGAAGCCCAAGGGCCGGAGCTGTAGGCACAGGACTGGGATTCGTTAAGGCCGGGGCCAGACCTACATAGGCATTGGCTTCGGTTTGAGAAGCGGCCAACAGCGACGCTCCACCGCCCATGGAATGTCCGCCTAAGGCCGAAAAACCATTGCACGTGAAGAAGTCATCCTGTCCGCTCCGGTACCAGGTGTTGATGAAGGCAATATCCTTCCCAAAAGCATCATGGTTGGGCGCGAAGCCTCCTTCCGTACTCGGAAGGGCAACCACAACGCCGCGTTCGGCCAACAAGCCGGCCATATCGGCATAAGAGGTTGCCGGAATCAGGAAACCATGTCCAAAGGTGAGCAAAGGAAAACTCCCACTGGCCAGCGGAACCGCAGTTCCATTGGATTGAGCCGGATAATAAAGCAACAAGGTAACCTCGCGGTTTCGGGCCGCATCAAACAAGCTCACCTCACGATTTCCAACCGGAAATGGTTGAGCCTCAGCAATCCTTGGTAAAACCCATAAGGAAGCCAGGGCAACCCAAAAGCTCAAGCGAGAAGTGATTGTTTTCATCATCAGTACTTAATTTGGAAAGTAGGTTTTTGCCTTTTCCAAAGCTACGGGAATTCCCGAAGGATTACTTCCGCCGGCCGTAGCATAAAAGGCTTGTCCACCACCACCGCCTTGGATTTCCTTGGCGAGCTCACGCACAATGTTACCGGCATTTTTTCCGGAAGCCACGGCCTCATCGCCCAATGCAACGGTAAGCATAGGCTTTCCGGAGGCAAAGTGGCCAAGCACCAAAAAGAGTGATGGGTATTTATTCTTCAACTCAAAAGCGATCGTCTTCACCATATCAGGGGCATCGAGATCCACTTCGGCAACAATTTGCTGAAGGGAGCCACGATTTTCAACCGCCAGCTCAAGCTGCTTGCGTAAATCTTTAGCTTTTTCTTTGAGCAGGCTCTCGAGTTTCTTTTCCAAAGCCTGCTTTTCCTCCTGCAGCTGCGTAATGCCTTTGATTGGGTCTTTGCTGCCTTTGAGGATTTCGCGAATCTGTCCGATAAGTCGGCGATCTTCCATCAACAACTCTTCCGCTACATCGCCGCTAACGGCTTCAATTCTGCGAATTCCGGCAGCGACGGCGCTTTCCGAAACAATCCTCAGATATCCAATGCTGCCCGTAGCCTCAACGTGTGTACCTCCGCACAATTCGATGGAATAGTTTCGGTCGAAGGCAACAACGCGCACCGTGTCGGCATACTTCTCTCCAAAAAGCGCCATTGCACCGGCTTTCTTCGCTTCCTCAAGTCCCATGATTCGGGTTTCGCGGTTGATGTTTTCGCGAATCCGGGTGTTCACCATGTGTTCGATCTGACCCAACTCCTCATCAGTAACTTTCTGAAAGTGTGAGAAATCGAAACGAAGGTGTTTTTCATTCACCAAAGAACCTTTTTGCTCTACGTGTGTGCCCAAAACCTGACGAAGCGCAGCATGCAGCAAGTGCGTGGCGCTGTGGTTCCGCATGATGGCCATCCGCCGTTCGGCGTCTACCTTGGCCTGAAACACCAGCTTCAAATTGGCCGGAAGCTTATCGGTAAAATGCACGATTACGCCATGTTCCTTGCGGGTGTCGAGAATGGCTACACGGTCATTGCCCGACTCGATGATTCCGGTATCACCAACCTGACCGCCGCTTTCGGCATAGAATGGCGTGGCGTTAAACACCAGTTGATACTGCTTCTTGCCCTTGGTATTCACTTCGCGATACCGAACAATGCGCACGTTCGCCTCGGTAAAGTCGTAACCGATGAACTCCTGCTCATCGTCATCCAGCAAATCAACCCAATCGCCGGCCTCCACGGCTGAAGCCGCTCTTGAACGCGCTTTCTGAGCCTGAAGGTTGTTTTGATAACCATCCATATCAACAGCCAAGCCTAACTCTCTGGCCATCAATTGTGTAAGGTCGATTGGAAATCCATAAGTATCGAACAGCTCAAAGGCAAAATCGCCGCCAATGGTTTGTGTGCCTTGCAAGGCCTTCACATGGTCGTTAAAGCGCTGAATACCGGTAGCCAGTGTTCGAAGGAAGCTGTTTTCTTCCTCCTGAATTACCTTCTCAATGAGCTGTTGTTGAGCCAATAACTCGGGAAATGCTTGTCCCATCTGAGAAGCCAACACCGGAACCATCTTGCATAAAAACGGCTCCTGAACCTGTAAAAAGGTGTAGGCGTAACGTACCGCCCGGCGCAAGATTCGACGAATCACATAGCCTGCCTTGTTGTTCGAGGGCAGTTGTCCATCGGCAATCGCGAAGGCAATCGTTCTGATGTGATCCGACATCACGCGCATGGCGATATCGGTTTTTTCGTCGCTGCCGTAGCGGAACCCAGAGTGCTGCTCAATAAACTGAATCAGGGGCTGGAATACATCGGTGTCGTAATTCGATTTTTTCCCTTGCAAGGCCATGCACAAACGCTCAAAGCCCATTCCTGTATCAACGTGCTGAGCCGGAAGTTTTTCGAGACTGCCATCCGCCTTGCGATTGAATTCCATGAACACATTGTTCCAAATTTCAATCACCTGTGGATGTGACTCATTTACAAGACTTTTTCCGTCAACTTTAAGCCTTTCGGAATCGTCACGCAAATCGACGTGGATTTCAGAACAAGGTCCGCAAGGCCCGGTATCGCCCATCTCCCAGAAGTTGTCCTTTTTGTTTCCGCGCAGAATGCGGTCTTCGGCAATCCACTGTTTCCAAAAATCGAAGGCATCCTGGTCGAACGGCAAATTTTCTGAGGCATCACCTTCGAATACAGTAACATACAGGCGATTTTTATCGAGCTTATACACTTCGGTGAGCAGTTCCCAGGCCCAGGCGATGGCTTCCTTTTTGAAATAATCGCCAAAGCTCCAGTTGCCGAGCATTTCAAACATGGTGTGGTGATAAGTATCCACACCCACTTCTTCGAGGTCGTTGTGCTTTCCTGATACGCGCAGGCATTTTTGGGTATCCGCTACGCGGGGATATTTCACCGGAGCATTGCCCAGAAAAATGTCTTTAAACTGATTCATTCCGGCGTTGGTAAACATCAGCGTAGGGTCGTTTTTGATGACCATAGGCGCGGAAGGAACAATTTGATGGCCTTTTGAGGCGAAAAAGTCGAGGAATGTCTGCCGTATTTGCTGGGCGTTCATTGGTGTTTAACGAATTTTAAGATTTCAGGAAAGTCGCGCAAAGGTAACAATTCAGGCCTCTAAATGCGTAAGATTGCATTGAGGTGTTGCCAAATTCGGCTGCGCTTTGAGAAGGCCTGTTAATTTTGCCCATCCAAAATCTTTAGCCTTGAAGGTAAAATATCAGTTTAACACCAAATCGCTCAGCTACGAGCGCGTAAAGCCGAGTCGCAAAGAGCTGCTTATGCGCTTTCTTTCCTTTGCGGGAACGGGCTTGGTGTTTGCCGCGCTGGGCGTGCTGATTGCCTACAATACCCTCGACTCTCCGAAAGAAAAACAATTGGAGCGCGAGGTCGAAGCCATGCGATTGGAATACGACATCCTGAACAAGCGTTTAAAGATGATGAACATGGTGCTGGAGGATTTGCAGGACCGTGATAACAACATTTATCGCGTGATTTTTGAGGCTGATCCGGTTCCTGATGAAGTGCGGAAAGCGGGTTTTGGAGGGGTGAATCGCTACGAGAAGTATAAGGCGTTTCACAACCGCGAGCTCCTAACCGAGACCGCGCGTCGGAGCGATATTCTGGCCAAGCAGATGGTTGTTCAGAGTAAATCATATGACGAGATTTTATCGATGATTAAAAACAAGGCTGCCATGATGGCCTGTATTCCTGCCATTCAGCCTGTGAACAATAAAGATTTGAAGCGGATGGCTTCGGGTTTTGGGTACCGTACCGATCCGATTTACAAAACCACGAAGTTTCATGCGGGAATGGACTTTGCGGCTTCTGTGGGTACTGAGATTTATGCCACGGGCGACGGCGTTGTCATGAGGGCTGATGCCGACGCATCCGGCTACGGAAACCACGTGCGCATCAACCATGGCTACGGATATATGACGCTGTATGCGCACATGAGTAAAATTTCGGTGCGTCCCGGACAAAAGGTAAAGCGTGGCGATGTGATTGGTTTTGTGGGGAATACCGGTAAATCGGTTGGACCTCACCTGCACTATGAGGTGCACAAAAACGGACAGCCCATTAATCCGGTGAACTTCTACTACAACGACCTCAGTCCGGAAGAATACGCACGCATGATTGAGCTTTCGGCTACGGAGAATCAGGCCTTCGACTAAGACGTTTGCGTTCATCGGAGCTTAGAGTGGATGAATTTCTCGATTAATCAATCCCCTGAGTTGACGCATCTCCTCTTGAATGCGTCCGTACTCCTGCTCCTCTACGTATCCCATATACATTGAGCAATCGAGCAAAAACTCGGTCTCGCTCAGATGGTAGCGCGCCAGTCGAAGCATATCGTTTTGATCATAGGCAGCCACATCAAAACTGTCGGCTAAACCATGTCCAACGCGAACCGCAGCATGCAATAAGCGGGTACTCAACCGTTCATCGCGCTGCTGAGCTTGCGGCGGAAAGCGCTTGATAATCCGATGAATGGAAATGCTTAAATCCAAAGCCCGGTGCCAGGCAGGCGAATCTCTTAAGGCAATCATGGGAAATAATTTTTCCCAAAAATGAACCCTCAGAACACAATTAGTCGGTTATTAAACATTTATAAACGTTTATAAACGTTTAATCCAACAATACACAGAAATTCAAGGATTTACAAACACCGATTGTAGGAATTGATTCAGATTGCGAATGGCCAGGAAAATGTCCCACTTCGACTTATCTCTGATTTCCACATAGTTAGATATCGCTCTCAACTGCAAAGCCGGAACACCCATCCGCGCAGCGGTATATAAAATGGCTGCACCTTCCATGCTTTCAACGCTGGCTGTTGGCTCGATGGCTTTGAGCTTCGCAATTCCGGCTTCGTCGCCATGCACGGTTTGAACGGTAATGCCTTTAACGCTGCGAATGGGTTGATTTTGAAGTGGCAGAGGCAGAAGCGAGGCCTTTAATCGCCCGGCTTGAAAGGGAAATTCGTCGGCCGGCACCAATCCTAA
>CANHCM010000094.1 GCA_947459155.1 Bacteroidota bacterium
GCGCCCGACGGTTTCTCCGAAAAGCGGGTTTTACGGCCTCGTTCGACGATACTGAAATTATCCGCATCGATAAAGACAGCAAGGCCTCTGATATAAAAGATGCCATTGCAACCTTGTCGAAAAAAGGGACAGCCGGTTTACTCTCAGAAGCCGGCTGTCCGGGAATTGCCGACCCCGGTTCTACACTTGTGCAGGCAGCACATCGCCAAGGATTTACAGTTATTCCTTACCCCGGACCATCCTCCATTTTTCTGACACTCATGGCGAGTGGAATGAACGGACAGCAGTTTCGCTTTCATGGCTACCTGCCGATTGATGGCCTTGAACGAAGCAAACGCATCCGCCAACTCGAAGAAGAGGTTCAGAAAACCGGAACAACTCAGCTCTTCATCGAAACGCCCTACAGAAATAATGCTTTACTAAACGACCTGCTCAAGGTTTGTCGCGACCAAACAAGGCTTTGCATTGGCCTCAATCTCACGCTTCCCGAGGCTTCGGTGCAAACGCGCAGCATTCAACAATGGAAAACATCAACACCCGACTTACATAAAAAGCTCGTAGTGTTTGCCTTAGGATAAATTTTTAGGGGTGCATTAAACCAAATTGCTGCTTAAGCACTCAGGCTGACGTTACAAAAAACAAAAATGACCATGAAATTAGCCCGTATTTCCCGAATCACGATGTTAGGCTTCAGCGTGTTAAGTCTGGCGCTCACATCATCGTGCAGAAAAGATGAGATTGACAACGATACCGGAGTTGCACGCACCGAAAACCAAGTGGAGAGCTATTTCACCGACATCAACGACGTATCTGACCATGTAGCAAGGCGCGGAGATCTGACCGGTTTTAAAGTAGCCGAAGACGCTTCTTCACCCTTAAGCAACTGCGTAATAATTACCATCGACACGCTCATTGCCAGCGGACAAATCGATTCCATTGCCTACACCATTGACTTCGGAACAGGCTGCACCGGAAACGACGGTAAACTGAGGGCCGGAAAAATCATCACCACCGCCTCAGGTCCTTATTTTCAGGAAGGTACCATCATTACCATTACTCCGGTAAACTACAGTGTCGATGGCAATGTGGTTAGCGGTTTTCGAAAGCTCACCAATACAACCACTGCGGGAGGACTTCCAACATTTACGGTAGAAGTAAATGGTAGCGTGGCACTTGCCAATGCTGGTGGTACCATTACCTGGACCGCAAACCGGGTTAGAACATGGCTCGAAGGTTTTAATACTCCAATGCTGTTCGCTGATGACGTGATCAGTACCACCGGAAGCTCAAACGGTGTGCGCGCCAGCGGAACCACCTGGAGCAGTGTGATCAATACACCACTGGTTTACAAACGCTCTTGCCGCGAAACGGTAAGTGGAAGCCTCAGCCTAACACCGGCCGATAAGCCAGTGAGACTTATCGACTTTGGCAATGGAAGCTGCGACAATACCGCAACGGTAACCATCAACGGAAACACATTCACCATCGTCACGAACTGATTAAGCCCCACACATGAATTGAAAAAGCTGTTGGATTACCGACAGCTTTTTTGCTTTTAACACACTAGGAATCGCTATTTTCGCGATGATGAAAAAAACCATTGCTTCAGCATTTGCTAGCATTTTACTGCTGTACGCCTGCAGAAAAGAGGAAGCAACAAGTTGGGATACCAATCTGCTTACGCCCCTTGCCGAGGCTGAACTATCGGTTGAGGACATCATTCCCGACTCGTTGATTATCAGTGCGAATGGAGATCCTATCTTAATCCGTTACGAGAACACCTTAAGCCTCATTCCTTACGACTCTGTTTTGCAGATTCCGGATACCAGCATTGTCCAAAACTTCATTTTTCCGGTACCCTTCAACCTGCCCGCCGGCTTTGAAGTGTTAAACCTCAACGAGCTGGTGCGTTTTGATTACGATGGAATTCAGCTTACTGAAGCCAGAGTAGCCTCAGGAACGCTTGATTATACTGTAATTTCAACCCTGGGCGACACCGTATTCTACAATTACAGAGTACCAAAGGCCCTGTTTTCGACCCTGCCACTCAACCTTCAAAATATGGCCATCCCACCGGGAAGCGTTGCCAATCCTGCAATACAGCAAAGGAGCGTCGATTTATCCGGATATACCATCGACCTGAGAGGTGCCAGCACCAATGAAAGCAATCAGCTTCAGCTTGAGCTGGATGCCAGGCTAAATCCAAACGGCAACGGCTCGCCGGTTACGGGCGGACAAGAAATTGTGCGCTTCACTTCCACCTTTAAAAACATTGTGCCTTCATACGCGAGAGGCTATTTCGGTCGCCAGACCTTTGAAACCGGTTACCAGCGCGAAGGACTTGGGTTCTTGAAGAATTTAAGTGGGAATCTGAATCTACAAGACGTCACCCTGAATCTCAGTCTTGAAAATGGAATTGGTGCCGATTTCTCCTTTCTCATCACCGAGTTGAAAGGACGAAAATCAACAACCGGCACTGAAGTCAACCTTTCGCACCCCATCATTGGTAACGAACAGCGTCTGGCCCGGGCCTCCGAGGTTCCGCAGTCGGGTTTGCCTTACACGCCTACCCGGAAAAATTACAGTCTCAACACGAGCAACTCAAACCTGAAGGCCTTTATTGAGGCTTTACCGGATGAACTGTATTACGATATCGACGCGGAGGTGAATCCACTCGGGAACATCAGCAGTGGCAACGATTTCATCTATAGCTCCAGCAATGCCAACGTAAAGCTCCAGTTGGAACTTCCCTTGCGGTTTTCAGCGAACAGCTTAGTTTTTCGCGATACCCTTGAATTTGAAGGCGTTGAGGATGCTACCGAAAGTCCGGTGCAGGAAGCCCTCCTCAGGCTGCATGCAGAAAATGGCTTCCCTTACCAACTCAGCACAACGCTTTGGCTGCTCGATGTGAACAAGGTGAGGATGGATTCGCTCTTTGGAGGACAACTTATTGAGGCTGCGCCGGTTGATTCCGACTTGAAAGTGACGCAACCCCGCAAATCAGTGCTTTCCACGAACCTCAGTCCCGGCAAGCTTGAAAAGCTGGAAAAGACCCGATTTATTGTGATTGAATCGAGATTGAATACCGTTCCGGAGAACACCCTTTTGCCAGTGTATACGCATTATAAACTGAAGCTTCAGCTGAGTGGCCGTGGCATTTACCGCATTGAGGTTCGATGATAAAGATTCGCCTTTTTTACATTTTCTGGGTAGCATTGCCGGCCATAGGTGTTGCACAGGCTCTTCGCAGCGACTCGATTTACCGGGTACCGGAATTTCATCCCGCTGGCCGGGCCTTGTTTAGTATACAGGCCGGCGGACAAACCCAAAGCACCACCATTCCGGCAGCATTTTCCAACCGTTTCATCGATCCCGGATTTATCGACGATGCCTTGAAGGCTTCTGTGGAGGACCGATTTAAAGGAAGCAACCGCTTCGGAGCCACATTTTCGTACTCGGCCTCTGCCCTATTTTTCCCCGATAGCACGGCAAAAGCAAACGGTTCGGCGCTGCAGATCTCGGCCGGCACCGAAAGCCTCTTCGCGCTTCAATTCAGCGACGATGCCTTTAGTTTGGCATTCCGCGGAAATGAAGGCTTTGCCGGAAAAAGCGCCAACCTCAACAACAGCAGCTTTTATGCATTGCGGTACAACTTCTTTCGCCTTTCATACCGCAAACGCTTTGAAACCTGGGGTTTTGAAGCCGGACTTCAAGCCATGCGGGGCGTGAGCAACAGTGATGTTCGATTGGATGAGGCTTCATTGTTTACCGATACTGCGGGAACCTTTCTTGATGTGCGTTGGAAAGGACGAATTCGCTCATCATCAGCCTCAGCCAATGCTTGGAACAATTACCCATCGGCAGGCGCTGCGCTGAATCTGCGCTTCATATACACTCCGGTGAGCCAAAGAAAGTGGTTTGCAGAAGCTTCGCTGAGTGATTTCGGCTTCATCCAATGGAATAGTCAAACAAATGATGTTCAGAGAGATACATCATTTCGATTTACCGGACTGTGGTTCGGAGACATCATCACCTTTAACGATACCAATTTCGTGATTGGTGACAGCCTTTTGAGTCGTTTGCGGGGCAATGAAGAGCAGGCTTCGGGCATGCAATTGTTTCCATTTCGAGTTCATGCCGCGGTTTCATTTGAGCTCAGTCCACGCAACGCCCAGCGGTTGATGCTCCAAGGCGAGTACAGGGCATTACCCGGAATGCGTCCGCAGTTCAGCTTAGGCTACAGCAGAAAATTGGGGGCGGATTTAGAACTTGGACTTGACGCGATTTACGGTGGATTTGGAACTTTGAACAGCCGGCTCCGATTGGCTTATCGCTACAAAGGCAATCAGCTCTCGGTGCTCGTTTTTGCGCCGGAAGGCTGGATTGCCACAAGCCGTTTCTCCGGCAACGGAATCTTTATTCGATACGCATTGGACATATGAAAAGCATTGGGCAGATTTTGGGGTTTGTGTTCCTATTGATGGGCTTTTCTGTCGGGGCTCAAAACCTCTTTAACCGAACTTATGGCGCTTATGGAGCCTTTAATCAGGGCGCGGCTGCGGTTGAAGTTTCCGACAAGGGCTTTTTGATTTTGGGCTCAACGGGCGGTTGGGAATCGCAAAACGGCGACATGGTTGTTATTAAAACCGATTCACTTGGAGAGCAGCAGTGGTTTAAGCTCTTCGGTGGTGCATACAGCGATCAGGCGGCCGATTTACTTCGCCTCGAGAGCGGAAATATTTTGGTATGCGGCAATACGGCAACGGGTCTAGATGGCGACTATAACGTTCGGTTTCTCCTAATCAACGAAAATGGAGATGTGCTCTGGGAGCAGAATGTGGGAAGTTCAGAATGGGATTTTTTCCGGTCGGCGGCAGAGTTGAGCGATGGCTCGATGGTCATTTGTCTGCAAACCTTTGGAGGCGAGTCATCGAATGGCAATATGCAGTTGTTGCGCCTATCGGCGGATGGCAGTGTGATGTGGAATGAAGTGCTTCCCGGAAACGAGGCCCAGCGTGCAGGAGGCGTATGCGTAATGGATGGCGATACGCTGGTCATGGTTGGCTCTCGTTTCAATCCGGCCAACAATAGCAACGACTACCATTTGTCGTGGTGGACCGCTGATGGGGAATTGATACAGGAGAGGACGCATGCCTTTGCCGAAGACGATCACCTAGTGGGCTTGCTTCCGGTTCCGGGTGGCGACTTGTTTGTGGTCGGCAATACCTTACTTGGACCTGAGCAGTATCAAACGAAGATTCACCTGATGGATCGGCAAAATGGAGACATGCTCACCACCTTTTCTTCCTCGTCGGACCCTGGATTGAGTTTCGAGATTCGCGACCTGGCCTACCTCGAATCGGAAAACGCTTTTGTGGTGGCCATCAATTACAAGGACAACACCTTGATTCGTGCCGCGGCGTTTCGCTTCACGCCCGACCCTATTTTGCAATGCACATTTGTGTATCCGGGGGCCGACAACAGCGATGTTTCGACGATTGCAGTGGCCAGCGACGGCTTTGGCTTTGTAGGCACTTCGATGGAGTTTGCACCCGGTCAAACCAGCATTGCCTTTAGCAAGGCCGATTTCGATTGCAACAATGTTCCCGTTCAGGTAAGTGTTGAACAAGCTAAGCCCGATGATCAGAAATTTACCGCATACCCCAATCCTTCTGAAACCGGTTTATTCGGACTAACTCATTCATTTCAAGCCGCTGATTACCAGATAATCGGAATTGACGGTAAGGTCATCCTGCAAGGCCACATTTCGGGGAATGCAACCACGATTGATTTGTCGAATGCGGCGCCGGGGCTTTACCAGGCCTTGTTTTTCGATGCGTCGGGGCGTTGGTTGGGGCGTTGTTCAATGTTAAAACCATGACTGTTTTTCGAGAGTTTTTAAAACGGACCTTGAAGCCCTGGCTTATTCGCTCGGGTTTACCGCTTACCCGAAACATGCAGTATGATCGGCAGGCTTGGCTCATCATGCGTCGAATCATACACGACGGCGACAATTGCCTCGACATCGGTTGTCACAAAGGAGAGTTCAGCGACTGGATGCTGGCCTGTTCGCCCAAAGGCATCCACAGTGGGTTCGAGCCCATTCCAGAGCTTCAAACGAAGTTGAAAGCCAAGTATGGACAACAAATGCGGATTTTCCCTTATGCATTGGGAAAAGCGCCCGGAAAAGCCTGTTTTTCGTGGGTGAAAAACGCTCCCGCCTACAGTGGTTTGAGGAGAAGGAACTATAGTGTTGAGGCCCCTGAAATTATTGAAATTGAGGTAGAGGTAAAACGCTTGGATGACCTTGTCGGTAAAGAGATTCCTGAGAAAATCCGCTTGATTAAAATCGACGTGGAGGGCGGTGAACTGGACGTAATCGCGGGAGGAGCTTCGCTGATCGAAAGCTGCAAGCCTTACATACTCTTCGAATTTGGGTTAGGCTCGGCCGAGTATTATGATGCCAGACCGGAAGCGATGTTTGACCTGCTGTCCTCGCTTGGTCTTTCGATCTACACCCTCGGCGGTTTTCTAAAAAATGAATTGGCACTAAGCCTCACAGAATTCTGCAAACACTTTCAGGATGGTAGTGAATATTACTTCCTAGCCTGTACCAATCGAAATTAGTTGCTGAATTTCAATTGTCGGTGATTGCTAAGGTCAGGGAATTCCATTTTAAGCCTGACTCAATTTCCTTCAACGCCGAACCCTTCACATTACTCTTGCCCTCTCAAAAGGCGAAAGCGTTTGCGTGTTAATCGGTTTTACCCGTAAAGTCTGCTTGAAATGCCCATCCCGTGCTTGGCTTTTCGCAAAGGCGGGGGCCGGATGACCTTTTCTTGCATTCAAACTGCGAATTCACTTCGAGCAACACCGGCCCAAAAAGCGAGGCTGACCGAGTACCTGCGAATTCTTGGTGTGAATCAGCTGCGCTTATTTCCCAACACAAACGATTTTACAATACACGGTCTTAATACAGATTTTGAATTGCTAAGATAGTTTTCAACCAATCTGTTGATATCTAAACGTTTATAAACGTTTAACGCTTGCAGGGTTCAGGGGTTTTGGCGATCTTGAAACTGGGGAGGAGGATGGTGGACCCCGGAACTCCGGCTCTGCCTCGGCCTTCCGTTATCGAGGTAAGTACTTAACAATGTTATACTTACAGCACTATTTTGTTTCAGGACCAAGGAATGGCGATGGCTTCGGGAGAGATGAATTGTCGTAAAACTAAGCCAAGCTCAACCGCTCGATTGAGCCCCGGGCTGCATGCAGAAACAAAAAAGGGGAGCATTGCCCCCCTTTTCAGCTGAAAATAAAGCTTTTAACGATTTGGAATATCTGCAGGATCGAACTGAAACTTGTCCTCTTCCTCTTTGTATCGCATGATTTGATCCAGGGCATCCGGTACAACATCGCTGCAAATCACGATAAAGGAACCGGGAACGGCTTCGCCGATGGCCTTGTCGATGGCTTCATGTTCGGTCGGAATGACATCCACCCGTTTACCGGGTGAAACCGCATTAATTCCACTGAGCATGAGGTCGATAATCTCTTGCTCGGTTCGCCCGCGGAGGTTTTTGTCCTGACGAATGATGATTTCATCGAACATCTGTGCGGCCACGCGTCCCAAACTCACGATATCTTCATCGCGACGATCGCCAACGCCGGCAATGATGCCCACTTTTGGACTCGCCTCAATTTTCTCGAGGAACTTGGCAATGGCCTGGAATCCAGCGGTATTGTGGGCGTAATCGACCATGACATTGAAACGGCGGAACTGGAACATATTCATGCGGCCCGGCGTTTGGGTAGGCGATGGAATGAAGGTTTCAAGAGCCAGACGCATGTCCTCAATCTTAAAGCCTCTGATAAAGCCGGCCATCACAACGGGCAACACATTCTGAATGTTGAATACCGCTTTACCCGAGAATGTAAGCGGAATGCTCACCACCTTGTCGACACGGATTTTCCAGGTTCCCTTGCAAATGGTCACGTAGCCATTTTCAACAATGGTGGCCAGTCCGCCTTCGTTGATGTGACGAAGAATGCGAGGGTTGTTCTCGTCCAAACTAAACAAAGCGATGTTACACTTGAGGTTTTTCCGCATGGCATACACCAAGTCGTCGTCGGCATTGAGAATTGCATAACCGGTCGGCTGAACACTCTCCGGCACCACCGCCTTGAGCTTGGCCATCTCCTCAAGTGAGTTAATCCCTTTGAGGCCCAGGTGGTCGGCGGCTACATTGGTAACAATGGCAATATCGCACTGACTAAACCCTAATCCTGAACGGAGAATTCCGCCACGGGCTGTTTCCAGCACTGCAAAATCAACCGTGGGGTCCTTCAACACGAATTCGGCGCTCACCGGACCGGTACAATCGCCGCTTTGCAACATACGGTTTTGGATGTAAATCCCGTCGGTAGTTGTAAAGCCTACTTTATACCCCATTGTCTTTACCATGTGGGCCGTAAGGCGTGTTGTGGTTGTTTTACCATTGGTGCCTGTAACAGCAATAATTGGTATACGAGCCGAGGTTCCGGGAGGAAAGAGCATGTCGATAACCGGTTCGGCCACATTGCGCGGTAAACCATCGGTTGGGGCAATGTGCATACGAAAGCCCGGAGCGGCGTTTACTTCCAGGATGGCCCCGCCATTTTCCCGAATCGAGGTGGTGAGGTCGGGCGCCATAATGTCGATGCCACAAATATCGAGACCCACAACCCGGGCGATGCGTTCGGCCATGAATACATTGTAAGGGTGGACAAGGTCGGTGATGTCGGTTGCGGTACCACCGGTGCTCAGGTTTGCGGTCGATTTCAGATACAGGGTTTCGCCTGCCGGCAATACGTCGCTCAATTCCAAGCCTTTGTCACGAAGGATGTTCAGGGTCATTTCGTCGACTTTGATAGCCGTCAGCACTTTTTCGTGCCCATAACCCCGACGAGGGTCCTTGTTCACCTCGTCAATAAGCTGCTGGATGGTATGCTTTCCATCGCCGGTAACACAGGCGGGCGTTCGCTTGGCCGCAGCTACAAGCTTGTAATTGATAACCAACAACCTAAAGTCGAAGCCGGTAATGAAACGCTCACAAATCACGCCTCTCGAAACCCGTTTAGCGGCTTGCAGAGCCACCTTGGCATCTTCCCAGTTTTGAATGTTGATGGTTGCTCCACGTCCGTGATTGCCATTTACAGGCTTGAGGACTATCGGGTAGCCAATGCGCGAAACGGCATCTTCCAAATCTTCTTCGTCGTAAACGATATAGCCTTTGGGCACCGGAATTCCGGCAGCATCCAGAATATTTTTGGTCTCTTCCTTGTCGCAGGCAATCTCCACCGCAATGTTAGAGGTTGTCGAAGCAACTGTTGCCTGAATTCTCTTTTGATTTACGCCATAGCCCAGCTGCACAAGCGAATGACGGTTGAGGCGAATCCAAGGAATGTTACGGTTCTGCGCCTCCTCAACAATGGAACCTGTAGATGGTCCCAGACGTTCATCCTCACGAATCTCGCGCAGCGTCTGCACATCGGCTTCTAAATCATACCCTTCGCCTTTGGCCAGGGCTTCGGCAATTCGAACGGAAGCTTTGGCGGCATAGATTCCGGCCTTCTCCTCCATGTAGGCAAAAACCACATTGTACACCCCATGTTCGCCCGTGCCGCGGGTTCGACCGAAGCCTACATCCATCCCCGCAAGGGTTTGTATTTCCAAAGCAATATGCTCAATTACATGTCCCATCCAGGTACCTTCCTTCACCCGGTGAAAAAATCCGCCGGGACGCTCTTCCGAACAGCGATGCTCGTACATGGAAGGGAATAAAGCTTCGAGTCGGGTCGAGAAGCCATCTATTTTATTGGTCGGTAGCTCTTCATATTCACCGATATCCAGCTTCATCACAATGAGTTTATGACGGCGGATCGACCAGTAATTGGGCCCTCTCATGGCCCGTATTTCAAGAATTTTCATGCGCTAGGAAGATGAGTTTCGCCGAAAATAGGTGAATTAACCTATATGTACAAAAAGAAATACTGCTAAAAAGATTGTTGAAATCCCGATGCA
>CANHCM010000095.1 GCA_947459155.1 Bacteroidota bacterium
GCCATCCGCGCTTGTGGCGCGCAACAGATAAACACCGGAAGGCAATTGTGCAACGGGAAACTCGAGCAAACCGGGAGAGATGCCCTGCGCAGGACGAAGCGTACCGGCTGATTTACCGGAAAGGTCGAAAATTTCCCATACCGAATTTTTGCCGAAGCCCTCGGGCACCTGAACAAAAACAGCATCAGAAGCCGGGTTTGGCATAATGGTGAGGTGAGTGCGGGTCAGAGGGGTACCAATGCCAACGCCTTCAACCTCTACACAGGCTCCGGCAATGCTGGTTACTGTGCGCTCGCCGTCGGTGTTGTTGATTTCAAGAATTTCGCTGATGCAAATTTCAGGGCCTGTAATCTCATCGAAATAAATGCGCACCAAGTTCTGGGAAGCCAGGTTGGCACTCATGGCCGAGTCGCCGTGGTAAATCGAAAACACCTCGTTACGGCTGGCGTTAAAGCCCAGCAGTTTAGGCTGTGCAAGGGGCTCGGTGAGTGCAACGGCATCAGAAATATGGATTCCACTCATGCGGAACTGATACGCCATTACATCGGAGCGCTCAGAGCGGATAGCGACATCAACATAGCCAGCGGTAAAGTTAACGTTGGCGATCGAAAGCGATACGGAATCGAGTGGATTGAGGATGTTGCGTGGCCAGGTGCACTCGAGGCTGTTGTTTCCGGCGTTCGAATGGAAGCACCAGTTGAGCAATGCCGCGTCGAATACACTAATAGAGCCATCGCCATTCAAATCGTAGCAAGGTGCGAAGCCAACCTCATCTTCTTCCAATTCTTCCATGTAGCCCATAATATCGGCCATATTCAAATTGGCATCGGTGTTCATCACATTTCCATAAAGTCCGCTTCCACCGCATACTCCGTTACAATCTAACACGGCACTTCCGCCTAAAACACCATTACAATCGACAAACTGCGAACACTCTTCGATGATTTCCCATTGCACCTGATTGTTTACACGGCTCAGGCTAAAGCAGAGCTGAAGGGCATTGTTCACATAGTTAATTTCGTGGCGGCCCAAAGCATCGGGCAGGTGAAGCGGGTTTACGATAACAGCCAAACGATACACGCCATCAGGCACCTCGGTCACATCGATCCACTGGCATTGTGTTCCAACGCCATAAACGTCGTAACAACCGGCCGAAATACCCATGTTTCCGCAATTGTACTGACCAAATCCGCAGAGATCCATCACGCAAAAGCCGTTCTTATGTCCGGCCGGAATGAGATTTCCTTCGGCATCGTAGAGGCGATAGTCGCCATACCCCTCGTAATGGGTGTGCCCGTGGCAGTTCACGGTGTTGAACATGTCGGGCTGGGTGGAAGGATTACCCAGGTAGTAATCCATGGTGCCGATATTGTCGATTTTTGAGGAGAACGCAATCACCGTGCGCTGCCCGTAACCGGTAACGCAGCCCTCAGTAATGTCGCAATTGGCGGCATTGTGATTAAAAATCGTGAGTGAATTCACAAAGGCCAGAGAGTCGAAGGCCAAATCGGGACCGGCGCAGGCCGGATTTGGGTAGTAGATGCAGGAGCCGTCGTTGGTCTCTGCCAGGGGGTTGTAGTTGCAGGCGGTAATGTCGGTGCAGCCGGTGATGGCACCATTGTAGGCCAAACTGAATTCGATACTGCCCGAGCAGTCGTCGTCTGTATCGCCCACTCTGATTCGGTATAACTGTCCGGCCAACATCATTACGTTTACCGACGATTGAAGTCCGCATGGCGCGTTGTCGTTGTAGGCATACGTTCCTTCCGGACCGCTGGTCATGTTTGTGCTTTGCGGACAATCCTGATACACATACAGGCGGGTGTCGCAGGTGCTGAGGCCGCAGGTGCTGAGCACATACATACCCGAAATGGTGGGCGAAAAGGAGAACCAGGCATTGTCGAAGGTAGCAGTGTGGGTTCCGGGGGTGATGGCCTCAGGGCTATCGCAGCTCGAGCCCGGTGCGCAGGCAACCGAATGCGAGGCGTAACTTCCGAAGGCTGCGCCATTGGCCACCGGAAGATTGTTGTAGGTAATCCAGTAGCCACCCGGAGAAAAGATTCCATCGCCGTAAGAATCGAGAATTTCTACCAGCACGCAGCTGTTCGCGGGAATGCAGATGGTATCGCCTACCGAGCCGCCTTGTGCCAGCGTTTGTCCGTTTTGGGGGTTAGTAACCCGCCAGCTGATTTCGGTTGGAAACTGATCCGGCACGATGCGAACTCCGAGTGCCCCGAAGCCGGTGGAACAGTTTTGAGCGCGCAGGCCAATGGCAGCGCTAAAAACAAAGAGAATGAGTAGCAGTTGGTTTTTCATGTAGCTTGAGTTGACAAATCAAAGGTAGAGAAATTTAGATGCATCCAAAGTGATCGGCGTTGCATGCTTACACATTCAATGCAGGACTAAGGGTTTTGCTGTAGGTAGTTTTCTACCTGCTGACGAACGTTTTCGCGGATGTTGAACCAGAACAGATTGTAGTCGGCCACATGGTAATTGTCCATGCGAATAAACATCCGCCCCGGAACTCTTGGCTTCTCAATCCATAACATTCCGGCCTTCAAGCCTGCGCCATTAATGCCTCGAATTACCTTATCGAAACGCCAGATGATGCCGCCTTTGTTTTGGCGCCTGTCTACATAAGCAGAATCGGTGGTCCAGCTGAGCGGATTCACACTCAATGACTGGTCATAACCGGCGCTGCGGAAGTTCGATGGATAAAAGCCTTTGCGATACGTGCACCAGCTTGTAAAACAGCCCGTTTCGCCCGGTTGGTCGCAAAGGGGAAGCTCGAGTAATCCGGGAGCCACAGGCATGCCCACCAGATAGGCGGCAATGAGGCGCTTGCGCAAAGCTGCATCGGGCAGAATGACTTCCCGCAGTAGCTTTCCGGCGTGGCGGGTGCCCTGACTGTGTCCGGCGAGGATAAATGGGCGCGTGTTGCTATGCTGCTCAAGAAAATGTAAAAATGCCGATTTCACATCCTGATAGGCCAATTCCAAGGCCGCTTCGCCCGAAGCACGATCAGGCGTGTAGAACGAGTAGATGTGGGCCTGGCGATAACGTGGAGCAAACACCCGGCAACTCTCGTTGAACACGGTGGCCTGGTTGAGGATCGCACTGCCATCTACCGAAGCATTCATGGCGGCATCGTTTACATCGGCATTCCAATAATAGCCTTGTTGAGGCGGCGTATCGAGGTAAATGGTTGGATGCACGTAGAAAACATCGGCCTTTGCCCTGGCTTGCCCATCAGTCATTCCGGCCAGCGGAAGGGTGTCGGCCATGTCTTTCTTCCAGGGTAAGGCAGCCCAACTGGCATCGAGCGAATAGTTGGGTGCTGGTGGTGGTGTAACTTGTGTAAAACTGCGGTCCAGCATCGGAGGATCGTAACCATTGCCCACGTATGGCGAGGGTTTGCATTGAACGAGGAGCAGCCCAAGCGCCAGTAAGAAAATGCTGAAAATTCGCATTGAGCAAAGGTAGAACAATGCCCAATTTTTTCGGAAATTGCCCCTGAAAAATCGTCGACATCATGAAAAAACTGCTGAGTATTTGCGTGCTGTTCTGCCTCAGTGCAATGTATAATGCAGCCATGGCCGGAAATGGCGAAGGCGATACCCTAAAACTCAATGCTGAGGAGGCGATTCGCTACGCCCGTTGGAAAAACTGGACACGATTTGGTGGCGCATGGTCGGCAAGCCGCGACACGAGCGGAAAAGCCTGGGTGGTGAAGACCGAGAAAGTGGTGAAGGTAAAAAAGGCCTTCCGCGACCACAACGGCTCGGTTTACAAATGCGGAGCGGAGGACAATTGCCGCATGCGCATTCAGCGGTTCATGGTTCTCGATGAACGAAGCGCGAGGGTGATCCGACGCAACCAGCACCGGAGTTTTGAGCGAAATTAGTGCAATACGAAGTACACCCACATTCTAAATCGCTTATACAGTAAGGTCTTTTTTGGGGCGGCTGCCTCGCTGAGCCTCACGAAAGGCCTAAACTGCCTCGCCGGGCACCGCGTGTTTCGCTCATACTCCTCAAAACAGAGCTGCCTAACCTTTCTACCCGCACTCACAATCACACTAAGGTTCCCTTTTCACTCGCCCTAACTCCCACACTCGCTCTGTTTTTCGGGGTATCCGCTTCACCCGCTGCCGCGAAATGAGTCGGCAAACTTGACTCTAAGAGCCAATCAGCGAAACTGGTCGACAATTATTTTAAAAATGAAAGGATTTGTAGGGCTATCACAAAGGGTTAGTATTACTTACACCAATGCATGAACACGGCTTAACAACCCGCGCCACCGACTGAAGCCGGCAGCGCCCGTGAGCGGAGCGAAACGGGACTAAAGGCGAAAGGCGGGATGCCCATCGAAGCGGCTAAGGTTGAATGAATGGTTAACTGGGCAGGCGCCCAAAAAATGATGCAGCAATAGAATTCGCAGTTCTATTGTAGGGCCTACTGAAAAAGTCAGACCGCGCAGCAGCATCGCTAGATAAATGCATCAGATGCAAGGCGACAAAGCGAAGCTGTATTATGAATACTGCGAGCCGCGGGCAACGAAGCAGATGATGTATTTCTGGCTAACGAAGCGTTTTAGATTTTGGAAAGTTTTCCGCAACCAGGATTGATAAGACAGGGCTCAAAACCTTACATTTAAATGGGTTCAAACAGTTATTAAGCCACTTAAAACAAATAAATTGAGTGTTTTTCAATAGGCCCTATTGTAAGCGCAGTAGCACCTCGTTGCGCCGGCCAAGCAGCTGGAATGGCGGATTGTAACGCAGCCATTCGGCCTGAGCAATGTAACGAATTTTACGGGCATCGAGCCAGGTTTTGAGTTCGGCTTCCTTCTCGCGGAAGGTGTCTTCGCCGGCCACGCCGCCAAAGCGGATGGATGCAGCCCGAAACCCGGGTACCTGCTCCATTTTCACGGAGGCATCGAGGGGTTTGGAGACATCGGCCTTGGGCATGACGAAAGAGAATTCGGCTTGCTTGTGCGTTGTATCGGTGTACTTCATGCTTACCGGGGTGGTCATGGCAATCTGCTCACGGGCCTCGTTGCCCCCAAAGATGTAGCCGGCCAAACGCTGGAAGGATTTGTAGGAAATTTCGCTGTAGGAGCCCTGCTCTAACACCGAAGCTTTTAGAAAGGGTTCATATACGCGGATTTCGAAGGCATCGGCGCTTTGCTCAACGGTGTAGTGCTGCATAGGCGTTTTTCGGGTGTCGCGGATGAGTTTGTACTGCCATCCGGCGAAAGCCACAAACAAACCACCCGCTACCCAGGGAATAATTGGATTCATACATATGTAACCAAGTGGGCGCGGAAATGTTCGGTTGAAAAATACATTTATCAACACCCGAAATTTGCGGTAATTTGCCGCCATGAACATCAATCCGCACGACGACAAACGCCTTTTTTTACTGGATGCCTACGCGCTGATTTATCGCGCTTATTTTGCCTTCAGCCGCAATCCGCTGATGAACTCCAAAGGCATGAACGTAAGTGCCATCAGCGGGTTTACCTCAACGCTGATTGATTTGATGCTCAAGGAAAAACCAACGCATCTGGCGGTAGTTTTCGATTCGGCTGAGGAAACCACGCGTGCCGCCGAGTTTAGCTTTTACAAGGCCAACCGCGAAGAAATGCCTGAAGACATCCAAAAGAGCATTCCCTGGATTAAGGACATTATTCGCGGCTTTCACATTCCAATGCTCGAATTGCCCGGCTACGAAGCCGACGACATTATTGGCACCATTGCCAAACAGAAGGCCCGCGAAGGGCATGTGGTGTATATGGTTACGCCCGACAAAGACTATGGTCAGCTGGTGGAGCCCAACATTTACATCTACAAGCCCGGCCGTCAGGGAAGCGATGTGGAAATTCTCGGCGTTCCCGAAATCCTCGCCAAATGGGAGATTGATCACCCCAAACAGGTGATTGATATTTTGGGCATGTGGGGCGACTCGGTCGACAATATTCCCGGCATTCCGGGCGTGGGCGAGAAAACCGCCAAAAAGCTGATCAAGGAGTTCGGCTCGCTGGAGGCCGTTATCAACCGCGCGTCGGAACTCAAGGGCAAGCTGCGTGAAAATGTGGAGAATTTCGCCGAACAGGGCCTCGTTTCGAAAATGCTCGCCACCATTATTTTAGATGTGCCGGTAGAGGTGGATGACGAAGACTTGCTCCTTTCGCCTCCCGACAAAGAAAAGCTCTCGGCCTTGTTTGCCGAATTGGAATTCAGAAGTTTAGGCCGGAGAATTTTGGGGGATGACTACAGTGTGAACCGCAGCGCATCGGCGCCGGTAAGCAAACCCTCCACGGGTGGACAGATGGATCTTTTTGCCACGGCAAGCGACGAGGCCGGCGAAGTATTGCCGGAGGTGGAACGCGGAAAAAACATCGAAAACACCGAGCATCACTACGAAATTGTAGAAGGAGAAGCCGCATTGAAGTCATTGGTGGCCATTCTGCAGCAGCAGAAAGAGTTTTGCTTCGACACCGAAACTTCGTCGCTCGATTATTTCGATGCAGAGCTGGTGGGACTTTCCTTTGCGACTGAGGCGCATAAAGGCTGGTACGTGCCTTGTCCGCCCGACCGCGAACAAACCCTGTCGATTCTCGCGCATTTTAAACCCCTGCTCGAAAGCGAGACGCATTTGAAAATTGGGCAAAATGTGAAGTTCGATTTGCTCATGTTGCAGCAGTACGACATCCGCGTAGCGCTGCCCATTTACGACACTATGCTGGCGCATTACCTCATTGAACCTGACCAAAAGCATGGAATGGATTACCTCAGCGAGACTTTTTTGGGCTATACGCCGGTGAGCATCGAGACGCTGATTGGGAAGAAAGGCAAAAACCAAGGCAGTATGCGCGATGTTCCACTGGAGCGCATCAAAGAGTACGCAGCCGAAGATGCGGACATCACCTTACAATTGAAGCAGGCCATAGCGCCCCTAGTGAAGCAGCGTGAGGTGGAATCGGTACTCAACGACATTGAACACCCGCTCATTCCGGTTTTGGCCTCTATGGAATCGGAGGGCGTGAAGCTCGACGAGCCTTTCCTGCGGAACTATTCTGAATTGCTCAACCAGGATTTGCTGCGGTTGAGAGAAGAGATTTTCGGCCTTTCGGGACAGGAATTCAACCTCGATTCGCCCAAGCAGCTCGGCGAGGTTTTGTTCGACAAGATGGGCTTACCCGGAGGCGAAAAAACCAAGACCGGGCAGTATTCGACCAACGAAGAGGTGCTGAGCAAACTGGAGAAGGAGCATCCGATTATTGCGAAAATTCTGGATTACCGGGAAATCACCAAGTTACGCTCGACCTATGTGGAGGCGCTTCCGGCCTTGATTCAGCCGAAAACAGGAAGGGTGCACACCACCTTTAATCAAACCATTGCGGCCACGGGGCGGCTAAGTTCAGTGAGCCCGAATTTGCAGAACATTCCAATCCGCACCGAGCGTGGACAGCAAATCCGTAAGGCCTTTGTTGCCCGCGACGAGAATCATGTGATTTTGTCGGCCGACTACAGTCAGATCGAACTCCGACTGGTGGCCGAGATTGCCAAGGAGGAAGCGATGTTGGAGGCCTTCCGCAGCGGCATTGATATTCACCAGGCTACAGCGGCCAGGGTTTATGGAGTTCCGCTGGAAGAGGTCAGTCGCGAGATGCGGAGCAAAGCGAAAATGGTGAATTTCGGGATTATCTACTCGATTTCGGCCTTTGGCTTATCGCAGCGCCTGGGGGTTCCGCGCAAGGAGGCCGCCGAGTTGATCGATAACTATTTTGCGCAGTATCCGGGCATTAAAAATTACATGAGCGACACGTTGGAATTCGCCAGAGCGCATGGTTATGTAAAAACGATGATGGGGCGGCGGCGCTATCTGAAAGACATCAACAGCCGCAATTTCACCGTGCGCGGATTTGCGGAGCGTGAAGCCATCAACTCTCCGGTTCAGGGCTCAGCGGCTGATTTGATCAAGCTGGCGATGATTCGCATTCACCGGGAGATGCAGGAATTGCGGCTTCGCAGCCGGATGACCTTACAGGTACACGACGAACTCGTTTTTGATGTGTACAAACCGGAGTTGGAAACCTTGAGGGAGCTGGTGGTGCGCTGTATGCAAACGGCCATTGAAACCCAAGTGCCCATTGTGGTTGAAACCGGTGTAGGGGCGAATTGGCTGGAGGCGCATTGAGGAACCTCTCTCTTCTCTCCGCGGGAGAGACGATACTGAACGGTAAAGCAGAGTTAATTGGTTAAAACGGCGGAAATACAATTTCCGCCGAACGAATACATTGAATGGTGTGGGTCGCTCTCGCTCTCACACGCACTCTGAATTTAAGTGGTGTGTTGTTGAACAAGAAGCCACAATTTGATTCGACAACTCAAAAGCAGAGTTTGGCCTAAGAAATCAACACTTGTGTTTCACTTTAGGGAAACATATTTATATTTGCATTGTGCATAAAAATGAGAAGTACAGAAAGGTAACGTTTTATAAAAACTACTTCCAGGACTTCTTTGATCAGCAGAACAAAAAAGTAAAAGCGAAAATTGTTTGGACTTTGGAGTTGGTTGAAGACTTGCAGAGAGTTCCTGAAACGTATCTCAAACACATTGAAAACACCGATGGACTTTATGAAATTAGAGTTCAGGTTGCGAACGATACTTTTAGAATTTTCTGTTTTTTCGATCAAGGTTTACTGGTTGTTTTGATCAATGGCTTTCAAAAGAAGACACAAAAAACACCCAGGAAAGAAATTGAATTGGCCCTCAAAATAAAATCAGAATATGAAAGCGAAAAATAAGAACTTGATGATGCTCGAAGAGTTCAAAGAGAAGAACTACGGCAAACGCGGGACAAAAGAACGAGAAGAACTTGAAGCAGGTTACGACGCGTTCAAAATTGGTGCTTTAATTCATGACACCCGAGTGGAGCTTGGGATGACACAAGAACAGCTTGCAGAAAAAGTTGGGACAACTAAATCATACATTTCAAAAATAGAGAACAATATAAAAGAAGCTCGAATTTCTACACTTCAAAAAATCATTGAGCTTGGTTTTGGTGGAAGACTTGAGCTTAATATTAAACTTTAATTTGAGGTACCTCTCTCTCTGCTCTCTCTGCGCGGGAGAAAGTCGATACAGAGCGGTAAAACGGAGTTAATTGGTTAAAACGGCGGAAATGCAATTTCCGCCGAACGAATACATTGAATGATGTGGGTCGCTATCGCTGTCGCACTCGCTCAGTTGAGCGGCATTTGTAATGCCGTTCTTGCCTTCATTTTGAATTTAAAGCTACGTTCTGGAAAAACAGCCATCAAAGGCGAGGGCTTCTTCGCCCGCCGGTGTAATGTTCCAGGCTTTCCAGATGAGTTGCTTTTGAGCATTCAGCTCCAGTCGGGTTCGCCAACCCCAGTCGGGACTGCCATCGGGCACGGCGTACTGTCCGGAAACTTCGGGGAGCAGACCTTTACCGGTATTGAACATCAATTGAGTTCCGGTGTGAAAACTGTCGGCCCAAACCATTTCCCAGGTATTGCGAAGCAAGTATTTGCCCAACAAGGCAATGCCTTCGTGCGGCTTCCCGTCGAGCTCGGCATGGTAGCGCAACAGCACAAAGCGACCACCAAGAACCGATTCAATGGTTAATTGCCAGTGAGATCCAACGGGCGGTGCACCCGGGCCGAAATAGGTTTGCATGGGACCATTCCAGCTTCCGCAGAGGTGTTGCAACCAGGCGTGGTCGCCTTCGCGGTACGAGTCAACAAAACGAGGTATAGGCATGAGGGCAAGTTCGGATATTCACCGCAATTGTCAATACTTTACCCCGAAGTTCTTCCCAAAAAAAGGCTAAAGCGGCTA
>CANHCM010000096.1 GCA_947459155.1 Bacteroidota bacterium
GCTGTAGTGCCGCAAAAATCGGTAGCCGTAACCGTGTAGGTTGTCGCAACGGTTGGATTCACGTTTTGAGTCTGCCCATTGGGCAAACCATTCGACCATGAATAAGTAATGGGAGTTACACCACCTCCTGCTGTAGCTGTAATGGTGGCCGGACCTTGACCATCACAGATCGTTGGGGCAGGACCGGGCGTTACTGAAACTGTAGGAGGCTCCTCGATATAAACAATTGTTGAGATTACGCCACAAATAGTCTGGTAGCTTAATTCAATGGTTTCTTGTCCTTCAATAATAGCATCCGGAATCGCATTTAGGTCGAGTGTAACCGAAGTTTGACCTGCCGGAATGGTGATCGAAGGCGGAACAGGGGTGTAATCTACACCACTAATCGCGGTTCCCGACAGGGTGAATGGAAACACATAATCGAAAGGATCGGGGTTTTGGCGTGTAAACACCAGCGTTGCCGGAGCACAACCTTCGTAAGTGGTTGAATCGCCGTTGAGCGTGGTTTGCTGAATGGCAATGGGCGCAGCACCAAATGAGTTGGCCTCCAGAAATACAGCCGAACTCAAGCCGCCATCGCAATAGTCGGCCAAGAGTAATTTCAGGGTGTAGGTGGAGCAAGGAATAACATCTGCCACAGCCGTTAGCACATCTGTAAAGCCCCCGTAGCTTATGCCGGCCGGAGGGGTAGTATTATAGTATTGTGAGTTTGTCAGGATGCATGGATCATTGGTAATCGTTCCGGCCCCTCCAACATTACCATCGTTGATAGTACTAATTGTAATCGGATCGTTGGTGCCGGGCACTAAAGCCAAATTCTGCTGACCCACAATTCCGGGCCCACTGATCAAAAAGGCGAAGGCATCGTTAAACTGTGAGCAGACGTACATGGGGTATTCAGCCGAAGCGAAAATGTAGCTGAAAGATACAGGGGTGGATTGTGGTACGAAATCAAATTGAAGAATGACACCGTCTTGAATCTGACCGCCGCACGTGGGACTCACTGGAACAATACTGGTGAGTTCAGGCATATTGGTCAGGCCGCCAATATCACCGAACGCAAATGGATCGGCAGATTCTACGGCAAGCCCTGTAGCCAAAATAATTCCCGAGTTAAAGCCCAAAGAGTTATTGGCTCCAGTAAAGAAACCAATCGCCTGACCATCCCCTTGAAATTGAACATTGGAATAAGATACCCCTAATCCAACAAGGTTATTGATGTATCCGTTTGGGCTCAGCGATGTGTCAACGGCAAATTGCGCACGTAAGTCGGAAAACAACACTGTTGCCAAAAGCAACAAACCTAATTGTATAGACCGAAAAGTAAAGGGTTTTTTCATAAAACCAAATAAAGCTTTCAAATTTACAGAAAAATGTGCGACACTCGTAGCGAAAAATGAATCTTCTCCCATTTCACTGGAATCGAATATGCACAAATCCGTTTTGCATGTTCCATGATGACAACTCCCGTGTTCTCGTTGCACCGATTCCAAAATTTTCTTTCTCCAGCGCTGCCGAACGCAAGCAATTGCTCGCCGAATTTCGGAACCAAGCGCTTGAATCGATATTTCATCAGCCTGTAAGGCTTAATCATAATGCACTGGGAAAGCCATCTTTGCCCGATTTTTCTTTGGGAATTTCGTTTAGCCACTCTAACCGTTATTTAGCCATTCACCTCGCCTCCAATCACGAACCCGGAATTGATGTTGAAGCCAATCGACCCTCGCTCTCACAGGTTGCGCCAAGGGTTTTTCATGACTCAGAGTTAAACTTAATCGGCGATCATGCCAACGCACAGTTTGGCCGTCAACTGCTTTGGGGTGCCAAGGAATCGGTTTATAAATCATGGGGGAAACGCGGACTTTTATTCAAAACAACGATGGTTGTGGAGCACATTCCACAATCAGCCGGCGAGCCTTTTCACCTGAACTTTAACTTTAACGAACATCGCCGCAGGTATACGCTGAACAGCATTGCTCTCCCTGATGAAGAGCTGCTTGTGTTCACCACCCATTGCCAAATCCTTAGCGAACCAATGTAACCCGGTGGTCGATGCGCCGTGGTGGATTCTCGAAACTGTCGCGCACATAAACCACCACCGCATAAACATCCATTTGCGACATCGGCCGGTCGTCCTGGTTAAACAAGCGGCCATTCCAGCCATAGTCGATGTCGTTCGACTCAAACACCATCTCGCCCCAGCGGTTGTAAATCTCCATGCGGAAGTCCTCGATGTTCAAGCCATAACACTTGAAAATCTCATTGGTGCCATCGCCGTCCGGCGTGAAGGCATTCGGAATGTAAAAGGTCATGATTGGCTCTACCTTGAGTTGGTAAACCGCCGTGTCGGAGCAGCCAAATTGGTTGGTTACCCGCTGCGTTAAGGTGTAATCGGATGGCGTGAGGTACAAATGCTCCGGATTTCGCTCATAACTCAGGGTTCCGTCGCCTAAATTGTACTCCCAGGTGATTGCCCCGCTCGACTCATCGGTAATTTGCGCCAAAGGATGCGCCGTGGTCAACACCTCAGGATTTACACTGAATCCGGCCTGTGGCTCCGGGTAAATATTCACCATCGAATGGGCCGTATAGCTCGCCGAGCAGCCCTGAGCCGTTACAACCGTTAAGGTAACCGTGTACTGGCCACTCTCCTGATAACTGTGAATCGGCAAGAAGCTAGTGTAGTTGCTGCCATCACCCATGTCCCAGTTGTAATCCAAATCCATGTCGGAACTGAAGTTGAAGAACTCAGGCCTGAGCGGCGGACAGCCCTCCAGGTTACTGCCATTGAAGTTGGCAATCGGCATGGCGTAAATCTCAATAGAATCGGTGTAAACCGGACTGTTACAGCCGTCGTCCTCTACCGTTACCGTAATGTAATGCACCCCAGTCGTTAGGAAGCTCACGTTTTGAGGATCTTCTTCCGTCGAGTTTTGCGGGCTGGCAAACTGCCCAAACGACCAATTGATTGTCGCCGTATGGGAGAAGTTGCCCACCAAATCGAAGTCGGTCGAGTTTCCATCTAAACACAAGCCTTCCGGCGTATTAAAGGCCGCTTGTGGCATTGGCCGAACCAATACAACAACAGTGTCGAGCGCCGAGCAATTGCCTAAGGTTGTGGTGAGTACAAACTGGACCGACTGAATTTCATCGGTCATGTTTTCCAAAACCACTTGTGGATTAGAAATCGTACTGTTCAGCATATCGCCCGACGGAACCCAGGCGTAAGCATAGCCGGGCGTGCTTAAGCCGCCAAGCGTAAAGGTGTCGCCCGGACAAACCATTTGGTCTTCGCCTGCATAAGCCTCGGGTGTTGGAGCCACATTAATCAAAACCTGGCTTTCGGGCGATGGGCAGCCTTGCTGATTTACCGTTAAGGTGAGGGTTTTGGGACCAGCCACCGGCCATGAAATTTGATACGGCCCGGCACCTGAACCGGAAACTACCTGAGCGCCATCGAAGTTCCAGTCGAATGTAGCCGTAGGTAAGGCCGTGCCTGTAAAGGTTACTGTTGTGCTGTAGCCCTCGCAGGCCAAAGGATTGGCTGTGAAGGTTGAGGTGGGGAAAGGAATAACCTCTACCGTTCCGTTGCTGGGAAGGGAGGCGCACCCGTTTTCAATCACGGTGAGCGTAAGATTCTTGATGCCCGGCGTGTTCCAGATTACCTGGAAAGGCCCGTTTCCGGAACCCGATTGGATGATTCCTCCATCGAAGTTCCAGTTGTAGCTGCCCAAGGCTCCTGCACTTCCGGTGTAGGTAATCGTGGATGGACTTCCCACACAAACCGGCCCGGTGGTTACAAAAGGCGAAGTTGGAATGGGATTCACCTGCACAATCTGGGTGCTTTGTGGACTTGGGCAGCCAAATTGGCTCAAATCAAGGGTGATGGTCTTCGGTCCAGGTGTGTCCCACTGCACCAGGAATGGTCCGTCGCCGGCTCCCGAAAGCACGGTGCCTCCGTCGAAGGTCCATGTGTAGGAAGCGTTGGGCAAGGCATCGCCTGTATAAACAATGGTTGATGGCTCACCAATGCAAACCGGGCTGCTCGCCGTGAAGCTGTTTTGCGGTATGGGGTTAACCAAAACCACATTTACTTCTTCAATCGACTCACAACCATTCTCTTGTACCCGCAATCGGATGTTCTTGGGCCCAGGAGTTTCCCAGTAAACCTGAATGGGTCCGGCGCCGGAACCTGAAGTAATCACGCCATTGTCGAAATCCCACAGGAAAATGGCGTTGGGTTGGGCATTACCCGAATACACGATGGTAGTTGTTGAGAAGGCACAAACCGGACTTGCAGCTGTAAAGAAGCCTGTTGGAAGCGGTTGTACATTCACTTGTTGGGTGGTGGGCGGCGAAACACAGCCATTTTCCGTAACCTGAATGGTAATGGTCTTGATGCCCGGTGTGTTCCATTGAATCTCATACGGCCCTTGACCACCGCCACTTTGAACAATGCCACCGTTAAAGTCCCAGTTGTATTGGGCGCCCGGGTTTCCGCTTCCGGTGTAGTTAATGGTGGATGACTCGTTCAGACAAATCGGAGTTTCGGCGGTGAATGTTGAGCTTGGCGTTGGGTTCACAATGACCGGAACCAAGGTTGGGGGCGAAGGACAGCCATCAGGCGAGGTTACGCTGAGGCTGATTTGCTTGGTGCCCGGATTGTCCCAGTAAATTTCATAAGGTCCGCCACCCAGTCCCGAAAGGATTTGCCCTCCCGAGAAATCCCAGGTAAATGTGGTTCCCTGGCCAAGTCCGCCGGTGTAGTTAATGGTGGAGCTTTCGCCCACGCAAACCGGCGATTCTACCGTGAATGGCGCTGTTGGAATTGCAAACACCGTTACGTTTGCCGTAAATGGAGGCGAGGTACAGCCATTGCGGGTAACCTGTAAAGAAACCGGATAAGTTCCGGCGTTCGGCCAGCTCAGGGTGTAAGGGCCTTGCCCGCTTCCCGACTGCACATTGGCCGATCCGAAATTCCAGTTGTAAGTGGCGCTGTTGTTCGCATTGCCGGTGTAGGTGGCAGTGGTTGGCATTCCGGCACAAACCGGCGAGGCCACCGTAAAATTGGCCTGCGGAATTCCATTCACCACCACTTGGCGTGAGGTGATGTTCGAAGTACAGCCGTTTTCAGTTACTGAGAGAAAAATGGTTTTTGTACCCGGTGTGCTCCAAACAATTTCATAAGGTCCGGCGCCGCTTCCGCTTTGAATGGTTCCGCCGGCGAAATTCCAGTTGTAGGTTGCCGTTGATGAGGCTGTGCCATTGTAGGTAATGGTGGATGGCTCCCCGACACATACCGGCGACTCCACGCTAAAATCGGAGGTTGGCGTGGGCTGCACATTCACAAAAACCTCATTGCTGGGCGATGTGCAGCCGTTCTCGGTTACAGTAAGGGTAACTCCGAAAACACCTACAGAATCCCAACGAATTTCAAAAGGACCTCTTCGGCCACCGGTGATAATCACGCCTCCGGGGAAGCCCCAGCCATAGCCACCACCGTCGGTTCCTGTTCCTGTATAGGTTATCGTTACGGTTTGTCCGGCACAAGCTATGGGATCCACCACAAAATCGGCAGTTGGCGTAGGATTTACCATCACCTGGGTGCTCACAACATTGGATGCACAACCATTTTCAATAACTTGTAATGTAATGGTTTTCAGTCCCGATGAGTCGTAAACCACCGTGTACGGCCCCTGATCAGAACCCGAGCTCACTGAGGAGGCATCGTCAAAGTCCCAAATGTAGGTAGCCGAAGGAGCAGCGGTGCCTGTATAGTTTACCGGCACACCCACGCCACTGCAAACGAACGGCGGCGCATTGATCGAAGCCGTAGGTACATCAGCAATGTTAACCACCGGCTGATCCAACGCCGTGGTGCCACAAAAGTCGGTGGCAATTACGGTGTAAGAAGTCGTGGTTGAGGGATTTACAATAATACTGTTTGAGGTTGAGCCATTGTCCCAGGCGTAAGTGTAAGGCTGAATACCTCCGCTGGCCGTGGCTGTGAGCGTTACAGGCCCGGCACCGTTACAAATGGCTCCATCGGGCGCGTTGACAACCACAGTGGGTTTCTCGCTCAGAAAAATGATCTGCGGAATGTTGCCGCAAGGCGTAATCGCATTCAGAATGATGGTCTCCGTTCCTTCGTTCACGCCATCGGCAAAGCCATTGATGGTTACCGAAGCCGTGGTTTGCCCTGCAGGAATGGTAATCGATCCCGGAAGTGGGGTAAAATCCGTACCCATTGAAGCGGTTCCACCCACTGTGTAGTTGATGGTAAGTGGAACCGGGTCTGCATCGGGACGGCTAAAGGTCACCTCGGCGCTGGTGCAGCCTTCGTATATAGTGGAGTCGTTGAAGAAGGTGCTCACACTAATGTTGAATACATCAGAGCTGAAGGAATTTTCCTCCAGAAACACGGCCGAGTCGAAAATATCGTCCGCGCCATCCGCAATCATCATCCGTATGTGGTAAGTCTGACAAGGAATCACCGTTCTTTGGGCGGTGAGTACGGTTGTCCAACCATCATATTGAACGGTATTTAAGGTGTTTCCCACGAAGTACGTGGAGTTGCCCAATACGCAAGGCGAGTTGGTGATGGAGCCCAGTGCGCCAACCGAACCATTGTTAATCGTGTTAATGGTTACAGGAATGGTTGTGGATGGCACAACGGCCAGGTTTTCGGTACCGGTAATGCCCGGACCGCTGATGAAAAATGCGAAGGCATCGTTGAATTCCGAGCATACATATTCGTTGTATTCTTCGGAGGCGAACACATAGCGGAAACTTACAAAGTCGCTTTGCGGAACGAAGTCAAATTCGAGGATGGCTCCATCAAAAGTTGTCGACTGAGCCAGGGTTTCAAGCTCGGGAATGTTAGGGCCATTGTTGGAAAATGTTGCACCACCATTGTTGTTGGGCCCGGGCGCCACATTGATGTGCCCGGAAGTAATGATGACCCCGGAATTAAGCCCAATGTTCGATGCCGACCCATTAAATGTACCTACAGCCATGGGGCGGCCTGTATAGGTTGCGTTGGAGAACGTAACTCCGGTACCAATGATGTTATTCACCAATGCATTGGCCGAAACCACCGTATTCCCCTGCGTGGTGAGTTGGGCCTGCATCTTCCCGATGCCGCACAACAGCAATATCCACACAATTAACCAATTCCACCTGCGGTTCATATGAGGCTTGAATTTTATTTGGTGTAGGCGTTTTGCATCTGTTCTGGTTTGGACATATTCTTCCCGTTACAAAGCTAAATCGGCTAAATGCCTCTATTTTTCTGGCTTTCAGCTCGTTCTGACAGGTGTAAGGATCAGCGCATCCATTTCAGGACTTATTGAGGAAAAAAGAATTTAAAACACACATAATGAGGTGACTATATTATTGTGCAAAGGCTTGAGTTTCGCTCCGCGGGATGTAAGAAGCCGCTCAACAATGCGATAACCTTGCAGGCTGAGTTCATCAGGGAGCAGGGCTCTCCCAATTAGGCATGAGCAGGGGCCGCTTGCATCCCGACTCAGCTTGTTTACTTTTGACCCATGCAAGCTGTTCTCCCTCTGATACGCCAGGCTGCCGATGAGCGCCGCCCCTTGCTGGCCGTGCTGATAGATCCCGGAAAGTTGAGTCTGAATCGTTTACGCCACTTGCTCCAGGTGGCAGTTCAATCGCCGCCCGATTTGTTTTTGGTGGGTGGTTCTACCTCGGGGCTGAACGAGCTGCAAAGCGTAGTTGCTGAATTACGCGCCACCCTGCCGCATTTGCCGGTAGCTATCTTCCCCGGACATGAAACGCAGGTCGACCCTCAGGCCGATGCCTTGCTATTGCTCAGTTTGATTAGTGGTCGCAACCCTGAACTTTTGATCGGTAAGCATGTGGCGGCGGCGCGAAGTTTACGCCAATCGGGGCTGGAAATTCTGCCTACCGGATATATGCTCATCGAAAGTGGTAAGGTAACCACGGTAGCGTATATGAGTCAAACACAGCCAATTCCGCGCGACAAATCAGAGGTTGCTGCATCCACAGCACTTGCCGCAGAATTGCTAGGTATGCAGTTGGTTTACCTCGAGGCCGGCAGCGGGGCGCGTTGGCCGGTGCCGCCGGAAATGATTCATGCAGTGAAGATGGCTCTGCGCATTCCGCTTATTGTAGGCGGCGGTATCGATTCTCCCGAAAAGATGGCCTTGGCTATGGATGCGGGCGCCGATATGGTGGTGGTGGGAAATGCCCTCGAAGCCGATCCCGAACTACTGCACAGGCTTAAGCAATGTACCTTGGAGCGTATGGTCTGAGCGCTTGGTTTCCCACCCATGCATGCCTTTTTAACTCAAGCAGCCCCGTTTGGGTATGGTTTGATGGCTGTTTCTTAAGTATTCGGGAATTTGCGCCAGGGGTTGGAGCCGGCAGCGCCCGCCGGCGGAGCAAGGCGGGACTAAGGCGGAAAACCCGGTGCCCGCAGATGGGGCCTCAGTGTAGGAAGAGGTTTGGCAGGGCAGGCGCCCAAAAGACGCTACAGGAGGCCACAGATTACTTTCGGGAGCGCTTCCGGATTTCGTTGAGGAGGATTTCGGTGGCGTCGTCGCCTTCGTCGATTTTCAGGAAGCTGCCCTGGCCTTCGCTGCTTAAGGTTTCGAGCATTTGTAGGGCTTTGAGGTCGTTTCCGAACGCCGCCACGCTCAGTATCGGCGTTTTATCTTGTTGGGCGCGCGACACACGTTTTCGATCGCTTTTGCTGAGGCGGAAAACGCCGTCGGTGGCGAGGATAACCTGATTGTTTCCACCTTCAATCCACGATTCGGCGGCCAGGTTGTAGGCGCGCTCAAGTCCTTCGGAACCCGCTGTGAGTCCACCGGCTTGTAGTGAGTCTAACTGCCTCAGTATGGCCGTTTTGTCGGCACCGGTGGTGGGAGGCAAGAGTACCCGTACGGTTTCGGCATAGGTTACGATGCTGATTTTGTCGATGGGCCGTATGGGTTTGAGCATTTGCGCAATGGCTGTTTTGAGCAGGGGCAGCTTGTTGGGTGCCTTCATGGAGCCTGAAAGATCGATCAGGAAGACGATGTGATTGGGTTTGTACAGTGCAGGATCGAGTGTTTCGGGGCTCGATGGTGGAGGAAGCGGCCTGGCTAGAAATACCGTATCGCGAACCGGTGGTGGTTTGGGCGGATTGGGAAGCAGGGTGAAGGTTTGGTTGGAGTTTAACAGGCTCATATTCAGATCGGTGGTTTGGGTTTGGTAACCCGGTGCGCTGATGACCAGGGCGTATGGCCCGGGTGGCAGGTCGATTTGCAAGAGGCTGTTGGCGGTGGTGAATTCTTGTTTACGATTGCTCGTTTTGGCAATGAAAAGGATGGAGGCTTCGTTGATTTTCTGAGCGTTCTGGGCATCTATAAAACTCGCGCTAAACGTGGCTCTTTCGGGAATGAGCTGCGCGGCTACATTTGCTTTGGGACTAAACGAAACGCAATTCGTCAGAATGTCGGGCAAAAGACTATTTATTCGCCCTTTGACCTCTACAATCAGTGGTTTTTCGCTTTGACTGTGTAAAATGCGAAGGGTAGAGGAGAAGGCTCCCGCTGTTTTGGGGCGGTAGGTGACCCGTAGAAGGGCGGTGTCGCCGGGTTGTATCGTTTTTTTACTGACAAACACTTCGTAATTCGGCTCTGTTTCGGCGCGCATCAGGAAAAGCCTTTGATTGCCGGTGTTCGACACGATTACTTCGGCCTTGAGCGAGCC
>CANHCM010000097.1 GCA_947459155.1 Bacteroidota bacterium
CAGGACCTGCTGGAGCTCAGGGACCTGCAGGAACTAATGGAACCAACGGCAAAACCGTATTAAACGGTACCAGTGCACCAACATCTGCCCTTGGAACGGTTGGCGATTTCTATATCAATACCGCAACAAATCAACTCTTCGGCCCTAAAACCGCCGGTGGATGGGGCAATGGGATATCATTGGTCGGTCCTGCCGGGCCGCAAGGCCAACAAGGTCCTGCAGGTGCAACCGGTCAAACAGGCGCTCAAGGACCTGCAGGTGCAACGGGAGCCACAGGTGCCACAGGTGCAACTGGCGCAACCGGTCAACCAGGACCTGCTGGTGCTCAGGGACCTGCCGGAACTAATGGAACAAACGGCAAAACCGTATTAAACGGTACCAGTGCACCAACATCTGCCCTTGGAACAGTTGGCGATTTCTATATCAATACCGCAACAAATCAACTTTTCGGTCCAAAAACCGCAGGCGGATGGGGAAATGGGATATCATTGGTTGGTCCGCAAGGCCCGGCTGGCCCTGCAGGAACATATACGGCAGGCACGGGCATAAGCTTGGCTTCCAATGTAATTACCAATACCGGCGACACCGATGCTTCTAACGATGTTACCACGGCTTCGACAGCAGGAGGCGATGTAACTGGTGTGTTTTCGAATCTGCAGATAGCATCAGGCGCAATTGGTAGTGCTGAAATAGCCAATGGTAGCATTGGGGCTGCTGATTTGGCGGCAGGAGTAATTCCAAGTTCATTACCTCCGAGTGGCACCGCAGGAGGCGATTTAGCAGGTACTTATCCCAATCCAACGGTTGATGGACTGCAATCGGTGCCGGTGAGTTCCACCGCACCCAGCAGCGGACAGGTCTTAAAATACAACGGAACTAGTTGGGCACCAGCTGCTGATAATTCGGGATTAACATTGCCTTACACAAACACCGTAAATTCAACTTCAACGTTAATCGCCGTTACAAATTCAGGAACCGGAGGAGGCATTACTGGAATTACATCGGGGAATGCAACCGTTTCTGGTGTTTTCGGTGAGAGCACCAACCCGTCGGGTGGAAATGGCGTTTGGGGACGTTCTAACGGCGCTCAGGGTTATGGTGTCTGGGGTACTTCAACTTCAGGGGTAGGTGTTACTGGAGAAACAAACAATACAACCAATGCAGCCGGCCGCTTTACGAATGCCGCCGCCGGAGGTAATGCCATTGAACTGCAAGGAGGTATTAAAGTAAGCGGAACTACAACAAACAGAGCAGCTTTTCAGCTTACTGCATCGGCGAGTAATCTTACAACCTTAGCACCAGATTTTGGTTCTGTATTGAGGATTGATAGCCCATTAAGCAATAACAACAGCACTTGTATGTTGTTTGTAACGCCTGTGGAACAATATTTATTCGGAGGAAATAATATTACTCCAGCTGTTGCTCCAGCTGTTTTCTATGATGCAACATCCCAACGTTGGTATATTAAAAACACAGCAAATACTACAGGCGAGGAAAGTATTTTAAGTGGACAACAGTTTAATATCATGATTGTTGATTTTCAATAATTATAAATTGATTGCCTTAATTATTATTCCTACCCCAAGCCTATGTTCAAACTAAGGCGAGGAATATGGCTCATGTTCCTGATTTGTTTGGGGCAACTTGAATCAGTTGCTCAAAACAATCAGGATGCCCCGCCTCCTCCGAATTGGTGGAAAAGAAATTTTTCCATCAACGGGGGATTGGGCGCAAATTTAATGAGTTACCATGCATGGGGAATTCCACCACGAACTCGTCCAGGAACTTGGATGATGAACGTCAACTTGAATATTCGATTAGGTCAATTCAATATGCCATTGGGTGTAATTTTTAGTGAACAAGAGAGAACCTTTATGCAACCTTTTAATCAGTATGGAATTAGTCCAGGTTTTAAATGGATGCGCGCTCACGTTGGCTATAGAAGCATGACGTTTTCAACATATACTCTAAATGGAGTTGTTTTCTTAGGAGGTGGAATAGAATTAAATCCCGGAAAGTTTCGGTTTTCATGCATGTATGGTAGAATCAATCGAGCTGTTGCGGAAGACACTTTATCAGATAACAGAACTTTCCCTGCATTTAAGCGAATGGGCTTAGGATTTAAAGTGGGCTGGGGCGACTCGAGAAAATATTTTGATTTAATTTTTTTTCAAGCTTCAGATGAATTGAATTCACTTCCTTATGTGCCTGTAAAAACAAAAATTACACCTGAGGATAATAAAGTTTTTGGGCTTAACCATCGATTCAGCAAAGGAAAATTCTTTTGGGAAAACGATGGAGCAATCAGCCTCTTTACTCGAGATGTGCGCGATTCATTAACGCCCATTAAAACTGATATAAAATTGGTGAATAGAATTGGAGCATGGATTAATCCCACTATTTCAACTCAATTAAGTACAGCTTTTCATTCAGCCATAGGACTCCAATTCAATAAGTTTCAATTTCGATTACAATACAAGCGTATTTCTCCCAATTATCGTTCGCTTGGCACTTTTTACATTTTAGGCGATATGGAAAACATTACCGCATCGCCTTCCTTTCTTTTTTTCAAAAACACATTACGTGTAGCTCTATCAGCTGGTTATCAGCGAGATAATACCTCTGGATTTAAATACAACACAACGGTACGCAGCATTGGCGCATGCAACATAAGTTACACACCTAATGCAAATGTGAGTACAGAAATATCGATCAACAATTTCGGCACTACACAAGCTCCTGGCTTATATCCAGTTGAAGATACTTTACGACAATACCAGGTGACCCGCTCTATCAATGTGATGCAACGCTTTGGAAAAAATACCAAAGAATTTTCAAAAAACTTTATGATTACTGCAGCCTATCAAACCTTTACTGATTTTAACGCGGCATCAAGAAGCTTCTTGCAAAATTCAGTTTACACAGGAGCCATCAATTATAACTACTCAATTGTTGCATCAAAACTTTCGATGGGTGGAGGAATTATGTCGAATCAAATTACCGGGGCTGGTTTTAGTTCTTTTCAAATTGGGCCAACTGCCAATTGCAGTAAAGGTTTTTTGAAAAATAAAATAACACTTAATGGTGGTATTTCTGCACTGTATAATACAAACAATGGCGAAGCTCAAGGTCTAAATTTTAATGTAAATGCTTCTGGGAATTATAGATTGACTAAAAGGCAACGCATTTCAGCTGGATTGTTTGCTATTCGTAGTAATCGATTTGCTGGGTCAACTGATAAATTCTCCGAACTTCGGTTTAATCTGGGATACAATTATTCATTTTAACACTTTCTGCTATGTTCGCCCATTTCAGCTCATCAAAAATTTTTAAAACAACTCAATCATTTCTATTGGTGATGCTTTTGATTATTGCTACACAATCCAATGCGCAGCAAACGCCAATTAACATAAGTGTAACGGTTACTCCGCCCTACAGCTCCAGCTTTGAAGACTATGTGGGGATCGCTGCAAATAATGTCATTATTAATCTCACTTGCAGTCCAACGGCAAATGGAATTCAAGTATTTTATTTAGCAGGAACATTGAGTCAAACAGGAGCCTCTAGTCCATTTTCTATCATAGCGCCCGTGCTACCACAACCTAATTTTTCTTACGCTATTACCATGTCACCGGGCCAGCTGCTAAGTTTAAGAGGGAGTGATCTACAACCTTATTTCGATGAATCAAGAATTGTTTATGAAAATATATCACAACAACAAATCAATACATTTTACGCCAATAAATTTATTCCCGAAGGCAATTATCAGATTTGCCTAACAGCTCACGACTACGATACTCAAGCCCAAGTTTCTCCGGCTACTCCATCTGGATGTTCCAATATTTTCACCATTCGTAATGTTGATCCGCCAATTATTTCAAATCCTAGCTGCCAGTTAGCCAACGATGCTGGACACATAGCTGCTGGTGCCTTTCAAAATATTAATTTTCTCTGGAATCCGCCTATCGGACTTCCGTTTAATTCCAATATAGCGTACACTTTTCAAATGGTGGAAGTGCCCATTGGCATGAACCCCAATCAACTTTTTCAAAACACTACTTTTATTCCTTTTGAAGTAAATACTGGCAATCAAACTTCATTTTACTACAATTCTTCTCATCCTCCATTAGTTATTGGAAAGCGCTATGCCATAAGGGTGAGAGCTGAAGACTATTCAGGGGCACTAGTGATACGCAACGAAGGATATAGCGAAGTATGCAGCTTCATTTATGGCTTACCAAACGAAATTGAGAATTTTGAAAATGCCACATTAATCCCGACGGTAAATATCATTTCAGGTGCTCAATTATTTTATTTCGAAGAGTTTCTCGAAGCTACCAACAATGTGCTGCGTGTTCAACCTGCAGTGAGCAGTAATTCAAGTAACATCACTCACCCCAACGATTTCACAATTTCGGCAAGCATCAAATCAATAAGCAACGAAAATGGATTTGAAATCACTACAAAGCGCGAAATCAGTGTTGAGAACATCTTGCATTTTAATACATCGAACTTGCAAGCTGTAATGTATCATGGACTTGATATCGCTAAAGCTTTTGGAAAGTTTGAGCAAGATAAATTCACTTTTACAGGTAATCCTGCCTTGCTAAGAAATTATCTTGCAGAGAATAATAACAAATTCATTCTCCCGCCTGGTCAATATACTATTGAAATTCAGTTGATGCAAGCCAATGGCATAACGCCTGTTTCTCAACTTAGCAGTTTCAATTTCTCGGTTAGTTACCCGCATTACATTCAAAATATAAGCATACCGCCTTCTATGAATGTAAATGTTGGAAACACACTTGCTTCAAGCAATGCCATAGCTGCAAATTTAAGAAGTGTAGCAATGGGTTATACCAATGTACAGTTATACAATCGGTTTGCAGTAGAAATTCAATCAGTGAATGAAATTAATCCTTCGCAACAATTTAAAATTAAACTTACTTCATCAGCTGAAAACTGCGCAATAATTTCCAATGAAACTAATAATGGAAGTAACCTTTCTTTTGAAAAGTTAAACTGTATTCTGAAGCAATTTAACGCTAGCGAATTCAAATTGCAAACTGGAGGATCCGGAAGTTGGATTAATTTACCCGACGAGTATAGTTCTAATGGAAAATTGCTTTTACCGGCTGGCAATTATAAATTGTATCTAAAAGCCTATTTAAAAAATTCTGAAATACCGCTCACCGACCCCAATTCTGGAATCGTATTTAGCACCACAGGCGAAGCTGGAACTGCCTTTCCGTTGGAAGTAAGTACTCAATTACTTGGCCCGGTGCACGGTTTTAAGTTATGGGCCGAACGATCTGAATCAGCTGAATTTAAAAACATTTCATACATCAGAAATACAATTACGCCAGTAAACGCTTCATCTGGCAATAATCTTACTATAAAACTGCGGTATAAAATTGAGAAAACAGCTTCAAGTTCATCTCCCGAATTTGTTTTAAAACTGAAGGACTCCTATCAGCCAAACAATGAATTTATCATTGGAAATGTAGCTCAAGTAGTTAAATACCCTGATAACTTGAGTGCTTTCGGCAACTTCATTCAAGGAAATTGGGAAATGGTGAATTCAGCGAATATTCCACTCAGCGAATTGTTTCCCAATGGCGAATTACGATTGCCTCCGGGTGAATACAAACTCTTCTGTTGGGCAACCAACGCAAGTGGAACAATAGAATTATCCTCACCATCAGCCTACACAGAATTTGTTTTAGGAACTGCATTTGATTACCAACTGGTGAACGAGCGAACTATCCTTCCTAGCGGCAAATTGACTGAATATTATAATGTTGATCCCTTACCCATACTAAAGATTACTAAAACAAAAGATTTATCAACCGCGGTTTTCAGAACTTTTGCCAGTATAAAAGGGATAAGTGGTCCATTAAGCGGAAAACAATTCGAATTGAAGCAAACCCTTATGATGGATGGTGCTCCAATCATGCTTATCAATGGCTATCATACCCACACTTATTCTGATTTGGCAACGGTGATGGCCAACAGCTTTGCCACTCAATTTTTACTCGACGGACAAGCTGTTCCAACAAATTACACCATAGGCGATGCAAATACTAATATTGATTATCTGAAATTACCGCCTGGCAGTTATGAAATTTGCTACCAGACTTATTCAGAAAAACTGCATTTCAAACTAGGACCTGATAATGGATATTGCCGAACATTTGAAGTGGACGGTAGCACTTTAAACGCATCATCAGAATTTAATTGTGAAGGCACTACTCCACCCGAATTTCAGCTAAGGGCAGTTTATCCAGCGATGAACGATACACTACCTTTTAGACTCTTCCCGTTTATCGTTCAGTATTGCCCCTACAGCGATAATTTCAGAGGCGCAGAAGGCACTTTTCGTATTCATAAATCGGATGGCACATTAACATCACTAAGTATCGACATTAACAACAATTGGCCTAATGGTCCACGCTTAGGCCAGTTTAATGCCATCAATGGATATCCCGAACAACGATTCAATCCTCCTGTACAAATCAGCGAGCTGGATGCAACATTTCTGCCCGTTTACAATCGGTTTGAAGGTGCTTTAGAATTTCCGACAAACATCATGAGTCGGGGAAATTCCTATCACTGGTATACGCAACTGTTTCTAAGACATCGTACTGGAAATAACCCAGAAACATCGCGCTCGCAAATTGTTGATCAAAATAAATTCGGACTAGGAATGACAAAACCTATTCTGAATGAGCCTGAAAACAACAGCACTTTGGAAGCAGGAAATGTTGAATTTAAATTCAGAAAAGGCCGAATTCCTTCCAATTTATTACCCCCGATTGATATCCTTCAAACACAACGCTTAAATCAAGGCTCACATCAGGTTTTAACCTACGACGGAACAGTTAATGAAGCATACGTTATTCAAGTAAGTAATAGAGAAGATTTTTCTACAGTATTGCACACAAGCCCACCTGTTCGTATCAATACATCTTACCGAGAAATGATTGCTTTGGAAGATCCGAGTCATCTTGTCGATTTACTTTACGGAAATGTTGAAACGGAATTTAATATAAGTAATGCTGGCGATTATTACTGGAGAGTGGGTTGGTTAAATAACCCTGAGAACGAGGGCAGCGGCTTTTACAACAGCAGTCCTACGTATAAATTTACAATAGGTACACCCGAACAATTGACTGATATAGATTTGAATTGCGGTACACCAGTAACAAATACCACTTTTCATTCCTGGCCATCGGCTCAGTTGGTGAATCAAAATATCTGCATTGGCAAATTTACCATGCAGGTGAAAGAAATTCGGGAAAATGCCAACCAAACTTATCAAGGCTTTGGAATTGTCAGGTGGATGGATGTTCCCTTTAAGGTTGTTTTCAGCGATTTAAAAATAAATAGAGAGAAGCAAGTTTTTAGCGGAACAGCTCGTGGTGCCAAGCAAATACCAAATGCCATTGCAGATTGGATTAGAACGAACATGTCGAGCTTGGAAGCTGCCTTTTTAGGTGCTCCGGGCGAAAACAATGCAGAAGCAGCTCAGGGAATAAATACAGCATCATCAGTAGGCACAAGTATCGTAAACCAGATTGCGTCAATAAGCAATGCAGTAAACGGGCAGGCCACCATGCCCTTTGGGCTGAACTTTAATATGACCGACTTAGAAGGTCAAAACCGGAGTTTTGTGTTCGCGCTCATGGATTTGCAGTTTACCAAAGACAATGCTAAAATGTCGGCATTGCTCGATATGGACTTCCCCGACCCGACCTTAAGTTCAATTCTGGAGTTAGCGGCTACAGGTGTTACAATAAAACCTGGGGGATTTGACGGTAGCGAATTCACTTTCTTCCTTCCGCGAGATAAGGAAATACCACTTTCTGTTAATTCCGATTTCAAATTTGGTTTTAAAGGATGTTCTTATACTCCCGGAACTGACACTCAAAATCCGGTATTTTACAATAATGGCACTTACTTCAAATACAAAAAAGCATCCGAAACTACGTCTGCCTATTGGGAAGCCGGGTTAGGTGTTTCATTAAAAATTAAGGCAGGTGATGATAAAATCTTGAAAAAAAATGTTCCCGCAGCCACTTCCACAACTACTCCATCTGTAAGCGATCCGAATTATGTTACCTTTTCTGGTCAAACTATTGTCACTGCCGGAGGGGGCCAGTCAGCTGGTTTTATTTTCACGCTCACAGGGAACGATAAATTCGGATTTACAGATGTGCCGAATCTGGAACTTGAATGCAACAGTTTAGTAGTTGATTTAAGTCCCGGTTCGAATAATGCTGATTTAAATCATACCAAACTGAATGAAATTAAAGGACTTACTTCATCTTCAACAGATGAAAATCAGCCTTCCCCATACACAGCCGGTAATTCAAGTTTATTCAAAGGAATTTACTTTAAAAGCATTTCAGGTAAGTACAAAAAAGTATTTGGCGATGATTTGACTATTGGTTTAAATGACTTATTGATTGACTTTGGCGATGGTGGATTTTATGGAACTCTGTACGCTAAATTAGATGCTGCTGCAAAACTCGCAGGTTGGAAAATAAAAGAAAATGAAATTGGGGTTGAATTTAAAAACAGCTTAAAGAAAGCCTATCTAAAAGGCAAAATCGAAATGCCGATTGCCCAAAGTGACCCTCTGAAATACGAATGTAACATTAAAAAAGAAAATGATACGTATGCGGTCAATTTCAATGTAAGTACCGGTGAACAGCTAAAAGCTGATCTTTTATTGGCCAAACTTAATTTATCAAACAGTAGCATCAATGTAAAAATTCCATTTAATGATGACCCAGTATCGGTTAAAGCAACATTAAATGGTAATATTGCTATCGAACTGCCAAATGCAACGAATACACTCGGTATTTCGAATCCACAACTAATAGCATTTAATGACTTTAAGCTGTCGAGTAAAAGTGAAGCTGACATAACAAACGAAGTTATTCCGGACTGGCTTTATGTAAACAATGGCATCACGGCAGGCGCATCCACCCGATCAACAACGCCAACCTCAAGAGGCGAAGGTAGTTCAGAATGCTTTGGCTCTTCAAGCGAAAGTACAGGATCAACAAGTGCCGAAAAAACAATCAATCTAGGTGGCTTTGGTGCTACCTTGAGTAAATTTGGACTTAAGTTTGACCCACAATCACCCGGCTCCGATGGTACCCTGAAAGTTAAATTGGGAATGAAGTTTAACCTCGATTTACGGTTAGGCCCAACACCTACTTCCGGAAACAGCGATGAACACTTTGCAATTACCGCGGGCGGTGAAATTTCACTTTATGGGGGCAATCTCACCTACAACACCAACAATGGGTTTGGATTTGAATTAAGTCCTGATGTTAAACTGGGTAATTGTTTCCGGGTATCCGGCAAAATAGGACCAGCCGAGATAGGTGATGGAAGTGGATTGGAATTTTTTGATAATCCAACAAAAGGTAAAGGTTTTGATTTGCGATTACGGGTAAAATTAGCGCTTGGTGAAGGAAGTATAAATCCCGACATTGCTATGCAATTAGTTGTTGGGTCTAAAGGTGTTGATGCATCAAAATTTAAATATTTTGGTTTAGGAATTGAGGCAAGTGGTTTCAAATTACCTGTTGCTCCTCCTTTCAATTTAACAGGTTTGGGCGGGGGCCTTGCTGTAAACATGATTAACCCGAGAAGTTTTGATTCAGAAGAGCTTGTTTGTAGCGGAGCGGGCCCCAATGTACTGGGAAATCTAACACCCC
>CANHCM010000098.1 GCA_947459155.1 Bacteroidota bacterium
ACCACAGTGGGGCTTCGGGGCTACTGAGCAGAATAAGCGTATGGCTTTCGGAGGGTAAACTGCCACACCCCGTGAGATTCTGTGCCCGGTAGACGCCTGCTATGCTGGTATTGATGCTCGCCGAAGCCAGATCGGAGAGGGTGTCACCATTGAGAAACCAGATTACTGGCAAAGAAGGAAGGGTGCTCAGGCTCACCTCTGCGCCACAAAAGGTGGTATCGCCGCTAATTTCCGGACTTGGCTGAAGTGGTTCCACGGTGAGTAAAAGGGTGTCTGCGAGACCAAACCACAGCGAGTCGGAGGGCTCGATAAAGAGCGTGTACGTTGTATCGCTCCAAATCGGAGGAATGGTAAAATCGAGCGTGTCGTTGTTGGCCAGCTCGAATAAATCACCCTGATTGGTGTTACTCAAATAGCGAATAGAAAAAGCCCCGGAATAGGGGAATGTGTTTTCCAGCGGAAGGCTCACCTGGGTTCCTGCGCACAAGGTATCGACGCTGAGGGCCGCTTCAAAAACTAAGGGTGGAAGGCATTTCACCGTAAACACAAATCCATCGGACTCAGACGATGCGTCGCTGGAAAACAGGAGACGAACCCGGTTACTGTAGCAATTCAAAATCGCAGGTGAATCAGCGTTTGTCAATACAAATAAGGCAGGAAGATTGGGAAACGAAGCGTCGAAAATGCGTAAGGTGTCGCCTGAGGCCAATTGAAGGGAGTCGAACTGAAGGCTAAATCGGGAATTGGGATCCAGATTGAACTCAAAAACCTGCAGATCGTTGGCCGGGTATTGCTGTCCCGGATTGGGATATCGAATAGCGGTATCGCAAGCGATGGGTGCTTGAGCCCGGGCGGCTACCGGAAGAAACGAGCCAAAAAATAAGAGAAGTCGTAATAGGTAATTCATTGAATCGGCTAATCTACAAAAGAAGCAGCGCCCCATTTTTGTCTGTGGAAATTCGCTTGTTGAATTACTTTTGCCCCAAGATAATTCTGCCATGCTTCAAGTTCCTGTTCTCCGCGAAAAGAAAGAAGAAATTATTGCCGGTTTGGCCAAACGCAATAACCTCGATGCCCGCGAAAGGGTTGATTCGGTGCTGTTGCTCGACGATGACCGCCGAAAAATTCAGGTTGAACTGGATGGTTTGTTGGCCCGCGCCAATCAGTTGGCCCGTGAGATTGGCGATTTGTTTAAGCAGGGAAAGGGGGCTGAGGCCAACGAGAAGAAATCGGAAACGGCTCAGATTAAGGAGCAGACCAAAGTGCTGGAGCTTCAGTTGGAGGAAAAGGAGCAGGCTATCCGTGAGATTCTTTTCACCCTGCCCAATGTGCCATCGGTAGAAATTCCGTTTGGCCGCGGGGCGGATGACAATGTGGTGGTGGAAGAGCATGGCGAAATTCCAGGCTTATTCGATGGCGCTTTGCCTCACTGGGAATTGGCCTCGAAGTATGATATCATTGATTTTGAGCTGGGTGTAAAGGTTACCGGTGCCGGTTTTCCGTTTTACAAAGGCAAGGGAGCCAAGCTGCAGCGGGCGTTGATTAACTTTTTCCTCGAACGAGCCACCACGGCCGGATATACAGAGTATCAGGCGCCGCTGATGGTGAACGCCGACTCGGGCTTTGGCACCGGCCAGTTGCCCGATAAAGAGGGGCAGATGTACTACATGCCGGCCGACGAATACTATATGATTCCTACCGCTGAGGTGCCAATTACCAATATTTTCCGTGATGTGATTCTGAAGTCTGAAGAGCTTCCGGTAAAGGCTTGCGGTTACACGCCTTGCTTCAGGCGCGAGGCCGGGTCGTACGGCAAAGATGTGAGAGGACTGAATCGATTGCACCAATTCGACAAAGTGGAGATTGTGCAAATTGCGCATCCCGACGACTCCTATGCAATTCTCGAGCAGATGCGTGCCCACGTAACGAGCTTGCTCCGTGACCTTGAGCTGCCTTATCGGGTATTGAAATTGTGCGGTGGTGATATGGGCTTTGCATCCGCATTTACCTACGACATGGAGGTGTATTCGACCGCCCAGCAAAAGTGGCTTGAGGTAAGCTCAACATCCAACTTCGAATCCTTTCAGAGTAACCGTTTGAAGTTGCGTTTCAAGGAAGGAGATCAAAAACCACGCTTGGCCCATACCTTAAACGGTTCGGCCCTGGCACTACCTCGTATTGTAGCTTCGCTGCTGGAAAACCACCAAACTCCGGAGGGCATCAGAATTCCGAAAGTGTTGGTGCCATATTGTGGCTTTGAGATGATTGGAGGGGGGGAGTCGTGAGTCTTTGTTTTCGGTAACATTCGGGGGGAACGCTGTTTGGGGGACGTATAACGTACTGCGTATTGCGTTTGTTCCCGTAAGGCTTGGGGTTTCGTTTCCAGATGGTAACGCGCAGCCCACCCGGAGCGGTTAAGCGGAATTTGAGTATGAGTCTGAAGTCCTGAGTCTTTAGTCTTTAGACTGAGTTCACGGTAGCAGTGGAGATTTACCGAAGTATGGAGCGCAATTACAAATTGCGCTCAACGGAGAGAAAGTCTGAAGTCCTGAGTCTTTAGTCTTTAGACTGAGTTCACGGTAGCAGTGGAGTTTTACCGAAGTATGGAGCGCAATTACAAATTGCGCTCAACGGAGGACGCGGGGGCTTAAGATTAACCCCGCTCTGAACATTTTCTTCTGTTTATTTTATTTTTTTCTGCATTTGTTATTTTTATTTCGTTTTTAATTTTTTGTTCAAAGCGCGCATCTTCATTTTTTCACCAACCAAGGGGCAGCGCCCCGACATATTCATAGAAAAAATGAAGCCCCCAGAAAACCCCAACCCCGGAGGGGTGAAATGATAGTAACCTAAGCACCCTAAAACCCGGCTAAAACCCCGGAGGGGTGACATAATCCTAACCGTGCGAAAAACACCCTCTTAATCAAGCGCAAGGTGCGTAGCCCTAATTTCGGTGAAATGGAATGCATAAACCAGCATGGTTGCCTTGATTGCAAATCGCAATTCCGACTTGGAAAAACAATTTTGCCTTATTCCAACAAAATCTTTTGGGTAGATACTGAACCGTTTGTATCGGTGAATTGCAGAAAATAAATCCCCGCCGAAAACGAACCTAAATCTAAGGTACTACTTTCTCCCATAACCGATTGTGTAACGAGCCGTTGCCCCATAAGATTGGTGATAGTAATGTTTCCTTTAACAGATTTGCCAAAAGAGAGATTAATGAGGCCGGTGGTTGGGTTGGGGTAAGCGTTAAATTGATTTTCGGTAACGGACGAAAGCCCGGTTAAGTTGCCGCATTGAAAAGATTCTAAGGGTTGCACCCTTTTCAAGAGTTTATTTGTAACAACATTATTTGCAAAATCATAATGAGCCCCAGCTAGGTAGAGTGTATCCTTGTAAAAATCTACAGCTCTAATTACCGTTAGGTGTTCCTGCACATCCGTTTCAATCCGGCACCAATTTACGCCATCCCAAACGGCAAATTCTTCTACCGGTACTCCGCCGGCGTAGGTAAATGTGCCAACAACATAAAGTTTCCCTTGATGTACTTTCATGTCATATACATGCGCCTCGACGGGTGCAAATAATCCACCACCCACATCATCCCATTGCTGGCCATCCCAAGCTGCAATAGCATTACCGGGCGCACCGGCGGCTTTCGACATGACTCCGGCTACGTACAATTTATCTTGAAATACGAGCATTTTACTAACCGATGACATTCCTCCTCGAATACCATTACCAACAGGTAACCATTGCCCATTTTCGTGCTTAACAATGTTCCAAATATCACCATTGGTGGGCGTTGTGGCATTGTTAAATCGGCCTGCAAAATAATTTACACCCTGAAATTGGGCCGCGCAGCTTAGCCTCTGCGCAGTTTCGTAGTTTGGAAAACCAAGCGACTCAAAGCCGTCTGATTCAGAATAGGAACATGCTGCGTTTGCTGCAACTCCTGAACAAAAATTAAAGGAACCTAAAACTACAATATTATTTTCTAGAATCGACAAACCGCGGCCAATGCCTGACCCACCCGAAGTGTATGTTAATCCATTACTAACTGCATTCCAGCCAGCGCCATCCCAAAATGTAATTCCCACCGATGAGAATCCATTAATCTCACTAATTTGACCTACTGCAAATAATTTCTCGTTATATCTTTCAACAGCTAAGACTTTGTAGCCTAAATTGGTTATGTACGGCTCAATACAGTCCCAATCGATACCACAGCCCATTGATTGAAGGATTTCGCCATCATACTGAGCAACACTTGCCATGGAATCACCATTGGCTAAACGAAACTGACCTCCAATAATGAGTTTATTTGTAACTGTATCATTATACAAACAATTTACCCCTCCGTTATTGAATGTGGCTATTATCTCCCAATTTTGAGCAATTAATTGTGTGTTGAGAAAAACTAAAATAATGACAATTCTCATTGCTTGACTACCTTGAAACTATGAACAAACCCGTTTGATTCTTCAATGAGATTCACAAAATAGATCCCTGAAGAAAAGTCATTTAAATCTAGTGACATTGATTCTCCATTCACAAATCCATTGAATAGACTTTGACCCATAAGATTGGTGACAGTAATGTTGCCTTTCATAGTCTTGAAAAAGGATAAGGTTATCATGCCTGTGGTGGGGTTTGGATAAACCCTATTCTGTTGATTATCAATATATAATTCTTCGTTCGAAAGGGGCAAGTCTTCGACAACGATATCGAATCTGGCAATAAAAGCGTTGAATTCTTCCTCTTGAGAGAAACTCTGAAAGTATGGCTCAGGAATCGCAGGCGGAGCTTCTTTAAATGGGAAGCATTGGTTAGGCGCAAAGGAGTGACCACCAATAAACAAAGCATCTGACGGCGAAAGTGAAATAGCTCTTCCGAAATCTGTATTGTTTGCTGTTTGCGAAATTGTGAAATTCAAATCCTCATTAGCTTCTTGCCCAAAATATGAGCCGTAAAACTGGTAATTTAAATATGAGTAACCAAGTATAAATGCCTCTGTATAATAATAAGCTGAATTGTCTGAACCAATATTAGGGGGATTGCCTAAATAAAACTTTTGATCAAAGTACATACCTGGCGCAGATTGAGTTCGAATATCTCTTAGGTAGTTTGTTCCAATTAAATATAGCGCTCCTGATGCACTACAAGATATGTCTAGCCTCTTTTCACTTTGATTAATAAAAGGTAATTCATTTGGACAAATATCAACGAAAGCAGGGGCAATATAATAGCCGTTCTCAACAGGAAAATTATCCTCATTATAAGAATACAAAGAATTTTCTTCACAATACTCAAATCTACCCTCAAAACAAGTTGACCAAATGAGTTGGTCATTTCTGTCAAATTTCGCAATATATCCATCGCCCTCTAATTGAGAACTTCCTCCTTCTGTGCTGCAAATTGGAGTATAACCAGAAATATTACTTTGTCCATTAGAGAAACTGCAAGCTGAAATTCCGTTTGCTCCTAACCCAGCAATGTAAACAGCTTTTCTGGAAGAAGATATACTTTGCGGCAGCGTGTTAATATTTGTACTCCAATCTAAAGCTCCACCTTGATCAAATTGAGCAATAAACCCTTTGGTACTTGCTTCAAAATAGTTAATGTTAGATGACGGAGAGGCATCAACTAATGGAAAATCTCCGTTAGTTGGTGCAGAACCGTTTGTCGTATAGGTTGAACTTGTTCGGCCAGTATTGCCTGTGATGTATAAGTCACCTGGCGCGCTTTCTGGTAATCCTGTAAATCCAAATGTTGCATAATGCATGTCCATTACTACATCATCAGAAGCACTGCCAAAAAATGTTGACCAAGTGACTTCATTTGTTGACTTGAATTTAACAATGAAAATATCCTGACCACCAGTGTTTGTAGAAACAGAGTAGCTACCCGAGAGTGGGCAAAGTGGTAGACTATTGCTTATGGGTGCCTGACAATTGTTATTCTCTGCGTTAAAACTCTTAGTGTTTAATGCCAAATAAAAATTACCCAAAGGGTCAGAAGTGATGGCTCTTCCATCGTCAAACCCTTCACCACCAATATATGTCGACCAATTTAAAGCACCACCAATATGATCTAGTCTGCAAATTACTCCATCATATCCACCTGCATTTGTTGCTTTATTGTAAGCTCCGGAAGGCGCTACTATTATAATCGCAGAACTATTTGAAGTGCCCACAATAAATAACTTATCTTCCGATACGCCATCATTTATTGCCATAGCATTGAAGGAATCATAACCATCGCCACCATAAAAAGTGGCCCAGTTTCTCGCTGCAGTTGGACTAAAGCCTACGGCGAAGGCGTCGAAAAGACCTAAACCCGGATTTGTCTGAAAGCCTGCATCTACTGGAAAATCTGAAAATGATTTGGTTCTTCCACATAAGAAACTGCTATTGTCGCTTGCTGCGCAAACATCAGTAGTGATTTCGGCATTAGAACCGCCATAAAAGGTACTCCAAAATAAATTGCCCTCGGTGGGTGGGAAAGGAGATTCACAAGGCCCTCCTCTTTGTTTAGGAATAAACTCAACCATGAGTGGAATAGCATTGTTGTATGGCCCCCAATCGGTTAAGGTAATTCTATTGGAGTTAATGGAATATTTGGGCTTCCATGGCAGATATACTTTTTGATTACCCGGATAGATTTGATACACTGAGGCTTGTTCAAGTTCAATGTATTCAAATTCTCCCTCAATGACTAAATCGCCTTGTGCACTTATGTTCAACTGACTCGCCCCCTCAAATTTTAACCGAATATCGTTTGCTCGTGCCGTTTTATGCACAATCGCTGTAAACCCAGGAGCGGGAACATCGCCATATTGAACATCAATGCTCTTCCATACTTCCTTTCTAAGTAGAGTTTTATGCTCTGGAACTCGCTCTCTACCTGGGGAAATATGTGGGTAATAAAAATTGGTGAAGCCTTCCATTTCATTAGAAGCTAGAAACGGCTCTGCGGGTCGATCGGTTTCAAACCACAAATCTATTCGTTGAACCGAGTCGATAGGGCTGCCTACATTATTAAACCCCGATCGTCGAAAAACATAGCTTACAGTATCGGAATAAAAGTATATTTCTGGATAGCTATGTGTTGAGTAAAAAGAAATCGAAGAACTGGAAGTACTGTCGTTCATTCTAAGCTGTTCTCTATTTTCCAAAAATGCAGACGAGGTATTGTTTATACTGCTTGAAGGCAAAATTGCAAGGCTTTTCTTCAAGTAACGCAGCGTACTATATTTTAGTGCCCCTTGGCTATCCTCACTCTGCCCATAAACAAGCACTGCATTGGCTTCATCGATAGAAATCGCAGAAGGTCTATCATTCCCATTGTCCCAACTGTTCCATGATTTTTCATGTTTTTTCACACCATTCGCATCATACTGTATCGTATAAAAATCATCATTATTGCCATTAAATGATGAACCGGTAATAGAGACTAATTGGTCTTTCCCAATATGGATGGCTCTTGCAGTGTCCGCAGCATGTGATTCTCCATCAAAAGTATTGTTCCACAATAAAGTGCCGGTAGAAGAATACTTTATTATACGGTAATCGGTACCATTTGCAGCGGTTTGGGAATATCCTGCAACGTAAACGTTACCACTTGTATCATAAGCCAGGTCATTGGCTTCATCACGTAAATTGCCAGAACTGTTGAAGGTGTGACTCCAAAGGATATCAAGTTGATTGTTGAGTGCAACCGTTAACATGTCGATGCCGCTGCTTCCATTGGTTGAACCTGTTAAATAAATATTGTCAAAAGTATCGCGTTTTACTGCATTCAATTTTCTGAATTGATTTGTTAATGTTCCTGACAGGGTTGTATCAACGAGTGTTCCTAATGTATCGTATTTAACAGCCATATATTTAAATGTTGATAGGCCAATTTGGGTTCCTCCTTCAATGGTAATTTCATTGTTACCCGAACTCCTATGACCGGTACAAATATCAAATAGGCCATTGTCATAGACTTTGCTCCATAAAATAGCACCCGAAGTATTCAACTTTAACAAAGCGAAATCAGTTAAAGGCCAAACGGCATTTGTAACCATTCCACTCACGTATATAGCCCCATCTATCTCAGATATTGCAATTGCACCATCGTTTCCTGAATTTGGACCATCAAACACTTGACTCCAGGCTAAATCTCCATCGTTTTCATATTTAAGCACTACGATATCATTACTATCAGCAAGCGTTTCAACAATAGTACCGGTAACATAAACATTGTATTGGTTATCTATGTACAAATCTGTCCCTATGTCATTTCCGTTACCATTACCTGCGAATTGGTTTAACCAAATTTCATTACCGAGCGAGTCATATTTAGCGACAAGGATATCATAATCACCACTGCTATTGACTGTTGAACCAGTTACATAAACATTCTTTAAGTTGTCACTTTTTAATGCGTGTTTCTGATTTATAAACAAGCTTTGGTTTCCTGCGGAAGTGCTCCAGTCTAAGAAAAGTTCATTTGATAACTGATATGCTGGTGCATTGAAGGCGCTGGGCACAACTGCAGTTACTGTATCGGTGCAATAATCTAAACTTGTAACAATAGCAGAGACATTTTGACCAGATTGGAAATTTAGCCGCTCAAAACTATTATCGATTCCCGTTTGTGCTAAAACGCTATTTACGGCGAAAAAATAACTTAGCTGTTCGGCTGGCAATGCAGTATACCAGAATAAATAATTGGTATAAAGTGAATCATTGCTCGGGCTTAAACTTGCGTTAAATGTGCAATTAGCACTTAGATTGAAGTTTAGAGGAAAAGTCGTCGCATCGTTTAGGCTTTTTACACTTCCTACTAAAGCGTTACCGCTGAACAAGCTATTACCATTGTTTTGCCATGAATTTGTTCCCCACCTAGCCACCTTCGCATCCGCCGGATTCGGAGCAAAACAAGGGTTATTACTCCAACCCAACGTTACTTTAGTGTTTTGTGTGCCGGCTGTACGGTCGAGATTCCAGTACCCGCAGCGGTTAATAAATCCAAGTGTAGCTTCTTTCTGGTTTCGAGGATAGAGCGAATCAGGGTCTTCGTCGATGTATTGGGCTTTGAAGGTACATGTTGAAGCTACTGCATCAATGCCCAATGGGGCATAACTGCCGTTTCCGCCCAGCGGAAAGGTGAAAGCTGCAGCACCTTGCTTGCTCATAAAACCTTCCACATAACTGCTGTCGGAGCCGCCACCTACCATGGCCGATGATAACAGCTGAAGGTTTGCCGATGCTGCAACTCTTACTATACCTTTGTTAAGAGAAAGCTCACCTAAAACGGCTATGTCGTTATTTAATGTAAGCAAACCATTGGATTTTTCTACTGTAAGCTTTTCAAGTTGGATTGTACTATCGCATTCAAGATTCACTTGCTGGTTATTGGCACCTTTAAATGACCAATGACTTTGAATGGCTTGTAATGGTTGACTAGCATGCACGCTTAAATTTTCATAAAACTGATGCTGTCCATTAAAATTAAATGGGGCAGAGCTTGTATCGTTTACATTTATTTCTACATTCTTAAAGAAAGTGTTAGGATGCCCATTACCGTACAAGTTCCA
>CANHCM010000099.1 GCA_947459155.1 Bacteroidota bacterium
TACACTTCCATCGCGGCCAAGATAGTTCAAGGATGGCAATGGGGCAAATTCCAACAGCTTTCAACCCAATCTTGCATCGTTATGCAACGGTTTGGGTCAATTTGCTATCATTGAAAAATGATTTCACACATTCGTCTGCTTAACACGCTGAAAACCACATTTACCCTCCTGTTTCTATTGTTCGTCAATGCCCTCATGTCGCAAACCGATACCGAGTTCTGGTTTGTGGCGCCGGAAGCTTCTTCAGGGCATGGCGATTCACCCATTGTACTTCGTGTAAGTGCCTTTACCGGCGATGCCGACATTAATCTCAGCATGCCGGCCAATCCCGGATTCACTCCCATCGTGTTAACCATTCCGGCCGGAAACACCGAATCAATCGACCTCACGGCATTTATGAATCAGATTGAGAACCAGCCGGCCAATCAGGTATTGAACAAAGGCCTTAAGCTGAGCTCTTCTGTTCCCGTTACCGCTTATTACGAAGTAAACAGCTTCGTGAATCCTGAAATTTTCGCTTTAAAAGGCAGTAATGCCTTGGGCCTCGAGTTTTACACGCCTTTCCCATCTACCTACAACAACGGAACCTTCAGTCCGATGCCACAAAGCGGGTTCGACATTGTGGCTACCCAGAACAATACCGTTGTAACCATTGTGCCCACCACCAACCTGGTTGGTCATCCGGCCGGCGTACCATTTTCGGTAACCCTTCAGGCCGGAGAAACCTACTCCTGCCTCGCAGCTTCGGCCATTGCTACCGAGCGACCTATTGGGACACGCATCACCTCCAACAAACCCATTGGTGTAACCTTGAAAGACGATTCGGCTTCGCTCCAGGGCTGCCGCGATTTGATGGGCGATCAGCTGGTGCCCACCGGAGTTATTGGCACCGAATACATTGTGATGCGGGGTTTTTTGAATTCGGGCGACCGTGCATTCATCCTTGCGACAGCAAACAACACCGATATTTTTATTGATGGCAGTGCTACGCCGGTGGCAACGATTAACGCCGGCGAACAGTACAGCCTCGATATTCTCACACCAAGCGTGTACATCACCAGTTCGAATCCTGTTTATGTGCTGCATGCCACGGGCTTTGGCTGTGAATTGGGTAGCGCCATTTTGCCTTCCATCGAATGCACCGGCTCATCGGCAGTTATTTTCACCCGTTCTACTTCGGAGCAATTCGGACTGAACATTATGGTACGTCCGGGTTCTGAAGGTAGCTTCGTGCTCAATGGCAGCACAACACTGGTAACAGCCGCCAGCTTTACGGCAGTGCCGGGTGCCGGAGGGCAGTGGCTTTCGGCGCAGCTCACCTTCAGCGAGTTCGATGTGCCTGTGGGAACAACCTCCGTCTTGGCCAATACCTCAAGCGGAAATGAGCTGTTTCACCTCGGAATTATCCACGGAGGCACCGGAACAGGCTGTCGTTACGGATACTTCTCCGATTTCGCCTCTACCTATCTGGGCGACTCAAGAACCGTGTGTGTGAACGACTCCATCCAACTCGATGCCGGTGGCGGGAAAGACAGCTATTTGTGGAATACCGGCGACACCTCGCAGGTAATCTGGGTCGACACGCCCGGCGAGTACTGGGTGCTCACCATTAAAGATGGCTGCGAAACAACCGATACTGTTCAGGTTGTGGAGGAAGATCCAATCATCGACTTTGGTCAGAACATCAGCATTTGCGAAGATTCTGTATTGGTACTCAACCCCGGAACTGCATTTTCAACCTTCAACTGGCAGGACAATAGCACCAATTCTACATTCACAGTAAACGCGCCGGGCACTTATTGGGTTGAGGCTTTTACCTCGGCCGGATGCCGGGCAAGCGATACCGTTAGTGTGGCATTCCAGCCCATACCGCCCATGCTCAACCTGCAATTTCAGTCGCCCGTTTGCGAAGGCAGCACCACTGTTTTCGAAGCCCTCGGCGCGATTGGAGACCTTAACTGGAGCGGCCCGAATAACTTTAGTGCAACGGAGGCCGAAGTTGTGTTCGACAACGTGCTGGTAAATCAGGGTGGAGCTTACACGGCGGTACAAATTGAGAACGGCTGTGCCAGCCCTCCTGCCACCTTTACCCTACAGATTAATCCCAGTGCTTCGGTGCAAATTGATGGCGATACGCTGATTTGTGCCGACACGCTGGCTCTGTTAACCGCCAGCGGATTGTATAACGGCTTACAGTGGTCGAATGGCGAAACCGGAGATTCTATCGAAGTGCAGGCCGGCGAGTATTCGGTGATTGCCAGCAATAACAATGGATGCAACGATACTGCTTTTGTGAATGTGCTGCTCGCTCAGCCTCTGGCCAATTTCAGCGTCGATCCGCCCAGTCAGGTTGTACAACTGGGCAACCCCTTCGTGTTTACCGATTCTACCCAAGTGGCGGCCGGTGTGCCGATTGATGTGTACGCCTGGGATTTAGACGACGGTACTTTACAAACCGGCAATGGGCTAACGTACACCTACGCCGACACGGGTACTTACACCGTGGTGATGGTTGTGACGAATGAGATTGGATGCATCGATACCGTGAGTAAAGTGGTTAAGGTGATTGATGGTATTGTGATTCCCAATGCCTTCTCTCCGAACGGCGATGGAAAGAACGATGTTTTGAAAATCGGTAATCTGGAGGCCTACGAAAATCCAAACCTGCGCATTTACAACCGCTGGGGCGTTTTGCTTTACCAGAGCGACAATTATCAAAACGATTGGGATGGTGGCGATGTTCCCGACGGCACCTATTTCTACGTCTTGCTTTTACCTACTGAGCAACAAGACTTTAAAGGCACTGTGTTTATTGCGCGATAAAGCGGATTTTTCTCAACTTGCAGTCGGCCAGCTTCGACTCCTGTTGCGCTTGCCGTAAAGTAAAGTAAGCATTATGATGAAGCATTGGAAATACTGGCTTTTTCTCGGTCTGTTTGGCCTTTCGGCCGGATGGCTTGAAGCGCAAAACCTTAGTGGTAAAGTGCTGGATGAGAAAAGCGGTGAGCCTTTAATCGGGGCGACCGTGGTACTTAAAGGTACAACCCGCGGGAGCACCGTAGATATTAACGGACAGTTCAGCATTGCCAACCCCGGAACACCACCATTCGCCATTGTTATATCCTATGTGGGCTATACCCCCAAAGAGGTACAGGTAACCTCGCTGGCTAAGCCACTCACCATTACGCTGCAAACGGTAGAGAATGTGTTGGGTACCATGGAGATTACCGATATTCGCCTCACCGAGAAGCAAAGAGAATCGCCCCTGACGGTCGAAGCCCTCGACCTGATTGCCATCAAGGAAACGCCCGCGGCTAACTTTTACGACGGGCTTGGCTCGCTCAAGGGCGTCGACCTCACCGCCGCCAGCCTTGGATTTAAAATCATCAACACCCGCGGCTTCAACAGTACTTCTCCGGTGCGATCGCTGCAAATTATTGATGGTGTGGATAACCAAGCGCCGGGCTTGAACTTTTCGCTCGGCAATTTCCTCGGCTCCTCCGAATTGGACGTGCAAAAAGTAGACATCATTGTTGGGGCCTCCTCTGCGTTTTATGGGCCGAATGCCTTCAATGGGGTCATCAGCATGACCACCAAAAACCCCTTCGACTTTACCGGTCTTACCGCCCAGGCGAAAGTGGGAGAGCGAAATCTTTTCGAGAGCTCCGTTCGCTGGGCTCAGAAATTCAAGAATAAAGAGGGTGTCGAAAAGTTTGCCTACAAGCTGAACCTCAGTTTTATGCGGGCACTCGATTGGGAGGCCGACAATATGGACCCCACCGAGCAATCGCTCACCGATGCTACCAATCCCGGTGGTTACGACGCCATCAACCGCTATGGCGACGAAGAACTGGGAGGCTTTCAATTCAATTTTGCCCGCACTCCAAGCGAAAAGAACACCTATTCGGGTTTGGGCGTCATTTACCGCAACGGATACCGCGAGCGCGATCTTGTTGATTACAACACCGAGAATATCAAGCTCAACGCGGCTTTGCACTATCGGATTAAGCCCGATTTAGAGCTGATTTTCAGCAGTAATTTCGGAACCGGAACAACCATCTATCAGGGTGAAAACCGATTTAGTTTGCGCGACATCCTGTTTTTCCAGAATCGACTGGAGTTGGTGAAGAAGGACAAAGGATTCATCCGCATTTATGCGACCAACGAAGATGCCGGTAACTCGTTTGATGCCGTGGTTACGGCATTCGAGCTTCAAAATCTGAGCAAGTCGAACAACGCCTGGAAATCGGCTTACCAAAACGCCTGGACTTCCGGTGGGTTCAACGCCCCGCGATTCAAGGTGCGCAACCTTCCCGGCTATCCAAGTCCGTTTAACGAAACCGTGTACGATTCGCTCATGCTGGTGTTTTCCGATTCGTTATTCAAATACCACGACTTTGCCCGTGGTGTTGCGAACAAGGGCAACGGATCAACCACACTCGACTTTTTCGAAGCCGGAACTGCCCGTTTCGATTCGGCCAAGGCGGCCATCCAGTCGCGCACCCTGGCCGATGGTGGCAGTTTGCTAATCGACCGCAGTGCTTTGTATCACATCCATGGTGAGTATAAGATTCAGCCCAAATCGTGGAAGACCACAGCGGTTACTGTTGGCGCCAATGGCCGGATGTACAGGCCGAATTCTGAGGGAACCATTTTCAGCGATACGCTCGAAATCGACCGCATTGAAAATGGCGACACGCTGTTTAAGCGCCGGGTGATTGTAAATACTGAGTGGGGCGCTTATCTCGGCGTGCAGCAAAAATTGCTGGTCGATCGACTTAAACTGAATGCCACAGTAAGGGTCGACAAAAACCAGAACTTCAACCTCATTTCTACCCAAAGCGGTTCGGCCGTTTACACCGTGAATAACAACCACACCTTCAGGGTAGTGTACTCGTCGGCGATTCGAAACCCTACTTTACAGGATCAGTACCTGTTTTACAATGTAGGTCGGGCGATTCTTTTGGGGAACATCACGGGTCGCGATTCGTTGGTGAATATTCCTTCATTCTTCGCCTATCTGGAGAACCTCGATCCTTCGAAGCTCGTGTATTTTAATGTCGATCCCATCCGTCCGGAGCGGGTGCAAACGGTCGAGTTGGGCTACCGCGGAACTTTGTTCAACAAGGTGTTTGTCGACATGAGTTATTACCGCTCGATGTACCGCGACTTCATCGGGTTTAAGGTTGGGCTCGATGTTACGCCTACCGGCGGATTGCCGCTCATCCAGGCCTATCGTTTGGCGGCCAATACGAACGACCTGGTTTTCACGCAGGGCTTTAGTGGAGGAGTAAACTACTATTTCGCCGACAAGTTTGCTTTGAACGGTAACTACTCCTGGAATGTGTTGAGTCGCCCCGACAGTACCGACGAAATCATCACCGCCTTTAATACGCCTGAGCATAAGTTTAACCTGGGCATCAACGGCCGTCAGATTAAACTCCCATGGATTACCGGTGAAAACTTCGGATTCAACGTCAATTACAAGTGGGTAGAAGGATTCCGTTTCGAGGGTGCGCCTCAGTTTACCGGTTCAATTCCGTCGTATGGAATGGTCGACGCTCAAATCAACTATGCGGTGCCGAAGTGGAAGCTTGTCTTCAAGCTGGGGGCATCAAACCTGCTTAACAACAAGGTATTTATGGTGTATGGAGGTCCACTCATAGGGCGACTCTCCTATTTCTCAGTCACTGTTGATATTCCTTAAGCTTCGCTTGAATTTGCACCGCCAATTAACATTAACTTTACACCAAGTTTGAACACCCTTTTCTGTTAAACCTCAATCGACTATGAAAAAACTCTCCATTTGTCTTCTGGCCGCTGCATCCTTATTGGTTGGCAGCAAAGCCAGTGCACAGCGATACCTCACCGAGGTATTTACTGATGCACAAATCACCATTACCAATGATGTGCAGTATGCGCAAAACATTTCGGTATTGGCCACCATCCTTGCAGCCCTCCAGCAGCAAACGCCTCCGCCGCCCGACACCATCGCTTTGCGGATGGATGTTTACCAGCCCAGCCAATCGGTAGATACCGAAGATGAGCGTCCCTTGATCATCTACCTGCCTACCGGAAACTTCCTTCCTCCGGTTGTGAATGGTGCTCCAACGGGTTCGCGCAAAGACAGCTCCTGTATTAACATTGCCAAGCAATTCGCTAAGCGTGGGTATGTATGCGCTGTAGTTGAATACCGCCAGGGCTGGAACCCTGTTTCCACCAGCCAGGTTGTTCGTACCGGTACAATCCTCAATGCAGCCTACCGCGGGCAGCAAGACAGCAAGGCAGCAGTGCGCTTTTTCCGCGCCGACCGCGCTACAACCAACAACTACAAAATCGACCCGAACCGTGTAGCCCTGTTGGGTGAAGGTACCGGCGGTTATGTGGCGATGGCCCATGCTTTCCTCGATAAGCCTTGGAAAATTAGCCGTTTGCCAGGTTTAGGTGATGATAAGTTCCTGCGCACCCAAAACCCCGATTCGTCGGTGGTAGACACCAACCGCGTAGGTAACTTCGATGGAACCAATAACATTCCGCTCAACCTGATGGATTTCGCCTTAAGTGGTGGCGACCTGCTCAAGGTGACCGGTAACGTAGCCAACAACCCGGGTTACCCTTCTGATGTGCAACTGGTGATGAACATGGGTGGTGCATTGGGCGATACTTCATGGCTTGATCAGGGTCAAATTCCAATGATCGGTATTCATGCCGTACGCGACCCGAATGCTCCGCATCAGATTGGCGACGTAATCGTTCCTACAACAGGCGACCTCGTAATTCCATTTGCCAGCGGCGCCGGATTTAACCTCGCCCGTGCAAACCAATACGGGAATAACGCTTCTTTCGCCAACGTGCAGTACAACGATCCAATTACAGCTATCGTGGAGTCACGCTACAACCAGAATATTCCATTCGGTCCGGCTAGCATCAATACCGGTAGTGGCAAAGGATTATTACCCTTCATTCTTCCCGAAGCTCCAGTATTCCAGAACAACCACGGAAGTCCATGGCAGTTCTGGAGTTCAACCCAAACAACTGCAATTTTGCCAATCCCGGGAACCAATCCTCCGATAACCACTCACCAGGCCGGTATTCAAAGCAATATCTTCATGGCGCAAGGCGATGCGGTTGGCCGTCAGCGTGCGCTTCAGTACGTCGATACTGTTCAACAATATGTAAACCCACGCATTGTTTGTGCGCTCGACCTTCCTGAGTGCGACGTTGTAGGAATCCGCAACGTTGAACAGAATGCTTCAGCCATTGAGGCCTATCCAAATCCGGCCCGTAACGAAGTGAACATCCGCGTGAAAAATCCCGGTGCTTCAATCACTGCCTGGACCCTCATCGATCCAACCGGACGCGTTGTTGCAACCCAGCAAAACATCAAAGAACAGCAGGTGTTGGTTTCTCGCAAAGGACTGGCAGCCGGCCTGTATCTTTTGAAATTCGAAACTACAAGTGGCTCTGGAAGCACCCGCGTGGTGTTCGAGTAACCCTCATGCGAAACATTTGCACGAAAAAGTCCTCCCCTGTGGAGGACTTTTTTAGTTTTAAGCCATGCTAAGCCAAGCGCATCGCCACTGGTTGTATTTGGGGTTAAACGTACTGCTCATCGTGCTCTTTGTCGGTGCCGATCCGTTTTGGTATAAGGCGACCGACGACATTCATGATGCCGCCTGGTGGGCCGATCCTGCACGTTTGCATGTGACACAGCAAATCTGGATGGTTGATCAGTTTGCAGGCGCCTTGGCCGTGGGGCCTTTCAGTGTGCTCTGGCATTGGATGGTATTTAGCCTGGCCTCCTGCGGTTTGTGGCAGCTCAAGCTACTTTCGGTAATTCCGGCGATGGGCGTGGCTTATATGGTAAGCCGTAATTCTGACGACCGTAGTGCACTCCCGGCATTTTTGCTTTTCCCGTTTTGGCTGGCCTACGCCCGCAGTGGTTTGCCAGAAATCATGCAAGCGGCTGCATTGTTGTGGTTTGCGCAAAGTTTAAATCATTCCTCAGCCGGCCGCTGGTTTCTGTTGGGCGTGTCGTTAGGTGCAGCTACCTTGTTTAAGCTTTCCTTTATTTATCTGCTTCCGGCTCCCTTTATAGCCTGGTGCTGGAACGATTCCCGAATTGATCTCCGAAAGCACCTTGTGCTGGCCTCCGGAATTGTTGCGGTGTTGGGCTCAGCGGCCTTGTTTTGGTTCATTCCTCAAGGAAAGGCCTTGCAACCCTTTTTGAATGCATTTAGCGAGTCGTATTTTAGCACATGGCAACTTATTCATCCCGAAGGACTTATTGCCCGCTGGGTGTATTCCGGAAACAAACCATTCTGGGCCGACCCTTTGGTCATCATGAGTCTGCTTTGGGTTTTACATGCGCTATCGCGGGATGGCAAGCTGCATCCATACTTGATGCTCGTTCTACCCGCCTTGCTGCTATTGAGTTTCAGCGATTTCACCAGCCGACGTTTTGTACCCTTGCTTCCCTTGATCATCATCATGGCCAACAGTAAGGCTCATGTGATGGTGGGTGATAAAACACGAAAGACTTTGGAGTTGATCATCGCCTTGCTGATGTATTGGCATTACGCCGGGCTTTTCGATGTTGGGTATCGGTTGATTCGGAATGATGGCGGATTCTTTCACCTAAGCTTTGCAGGTTGGGTGGTGCTGATGGTCATCCCGCTTGCGGCCGGTTTGCAATATTGGAGAAGCAAAACTACAGGTTCGCCCCTCCTGGCGCCGATTACCGCCATTTTGATAGGTGTTGCCGGTCTTTTACGAGACAACCCGTCTGTGGGGGAAATTCCCTGGCAAGCCGCTATGGTGCTCGCTTTCGGAGTGCTGATGTTTGCCTCACTAAGTCTCTCGAAAGGCTGGATGTATGGCTGCGGTTTACTTTTGGTGTGGTCGGGATTTAACCACTTGCAATTTTCGGAACGAGATGCAGTGAATGCTTTTGCACGTAAAATAGAAGGTTCGGAGCGGGTGGCCGGCAATAGCGGAGCGTTTCTTCTGGCCCTGAAGTCGAAGGCACAGGTGATGCATTTCCCGGATAAGTCGGAAGGAAGGCCGGCACCCGAGCTGTTGGCCGGTGTGAGCACGAGCGATATGGACTCTACGGCATTGATGAATACCCTTGGTGAATTGTGCAAAAGCTATCGGCTACACTGCAAGTCGGAGCCGCCGATGCGTCTTTGGAATGGGAGTTCGCAAGCCCTCATTTTCGATTGTCGTGTGAAACCATGATTTTGCATCTTTGCTGTTGATGAAGAAAATCGGGATTTACCTTTTGCTTGTGCTTCTGAGCCTTTCGTGCAAGAAAGAAAAGAAGGGCTGCACCGATGCTGAGGCCATTAACTTTAATGCTGAGGCGAGCAGCGACGATGGCACCTGCACTTACGAGCGCGACGTTTACATAGGCGTGTACGATGCCATTAAGACCTGCGGAATATTTGATTCCGACTCCTCGATGGTTTTCCAGATTTCCAGATCGCCCGATGCCGGAAACCGGATTCTGCTTGAAGAATTTCCAGAAACAGGGGGTATCCTCTATGCCAATGTCGATTTGA
>CANHCM010000100.1 GCA_947459155.1 Bacteroidota bacterium
GTGGTAAAATCTGGATGACAGGTACGAGCTCAACGCCTATAACAGTGGGCGATAGCAATATTAATCCAAGCGTAAATGGAAGTCCGATTCTTGTCTCATTCAATGCATCCGGCGAATTCCTTCAACAAACGGCTGCTTCACTTCCGCCGGGCGCACTGGGGCAGTGTATAGAAAAAGGAACAGGCGATCAGTTCATTCTTGGTGGAAAGCTTCCGAGCGCTACTAATTACACGTTGAATTGCGTGGATTACACAGGAGCCAAAGGGCTCTTCCTTGCTGGCTTCCTTGATATACCCGTAAACCCTCCAACTCCGGTAATTCTCGCAAATGGAGAAGAGCTTTCAGCCAGTCCTGAATTTAGTGGAAACATCCAATGGTTCCTGGATGGGAATCCCATCGAAGGCGCAAACAGCCTCAACTACACCGCCTCTGCGGAAGGCAACTATACGGTAGAGTTCTCCTACGACTTTGGATGCACCACAGCAGCCTCTTCCGGAATCGTTTTTGTGTCCACCGCGATCCATAATCCTGAAAACCCAGAGGCTGTTTTATATCCAAATCCGGCCCACAATTGGATTGCGTTAAATCCACATTCAAATAAGTCTGCCGAAGTGAAAATCTATACAGTGAATGGTCAGCTGGTTAAGATATTACAGGCACAAAATGGGTTGATTCACATTGAAGACCTAAACGCAGGATTTTACATCCTGGAATGGCCATCAGAAAAAGGGTACCTCCACAGAAAATTCAGCAAGCAATAAATCCTTCATAAACTTGGTGAGGAGTGTAGGTTCCTGTAATTACACCCGAGGGTAAACCCTCAAAAAGGACTTGATTATAGGGCAGACAACAATTGTTATTCATTAATTTGATACATTGTGTCCGCCCTTAATCAAACCTATGCACATTGATGAACTTCCGGATTCCGACAACTTACTGGTTCAAAAAGGCAATCAGCTACACCTCGCCATCCTGATTATTGTCGCGGCTTTCGCGGTTGCGTACTCATTATTACACTGGGCCAATAACAACTTGCATCAGGCTCTGGCCAGTGCTTTATTAATCCCCACAACACTTATTGCTTATGCTCTTTACCGTTGGGTGAATCCAACATTTTCCAAAATCTTCAACCTCATTGCGGTCTCTGCTGTAATCAGCGAAATGGCCTTTCATGCCGGACAAAACACATTTGTATTGGTGTTTTTTGCACCCGTTCTTGTAAGTACACTCATTGTGTTCCAAGGTAGGCAGACCAAACTTGGGTATGTGCTGGTTGGATTAACCTTAATTTACTTAACTGGTTTACTGATTTTAGGCAAGGATATTCGTTCGGTAAGAGTTTATACCGAAGCAGAACTAGAATTGGAACAAGGAATCAACTTGCTGGGAGCTCTTATTGTAATCGTTACAGAAGTCATCTACATTTTATTTTTAGGCAATAAATTTCAGGCTGAATTAATCGAAATTCAGAAAGAATTGTGGGAGAAAAATCTGGAAGTGCGAACTACCATGGAAACCCGCGACAAAATTATATCAGTTATGTCGCATGATATACGCTCACCGCTCCATTTGAGCCAATCGGGCTTAAGCTATCTTGAAGAGGAAGAAACTGAAGAAGAAAAGAAGCATATCATTCGTGAATTGTCCATCAGAATTGGAGGCATATTGAAATTGGTCGACAATTTATTACTGTGGTCGAGAAGCCAAAGTCAGAATCTTCAGGTTAACAAAACTCAAATCAGCTCCGAAAATGTGGAGCAGATGATTGATGGGATTCTAGTACTTCAGGCAAATGATAAAGTGAATTTCGAAAAAAGGATTGAGCATGCCTGGATTATTGAAGCGGATAAAAACATGTTAGAGGCTATTTTCAGAAACCTGATTTCGAATGCCATCAAGTTTAGTGCAGACCAGGGAGTTGTAGAGATTCGAGCCCAATCGGAAAACGGAATTGCCACCTTTAGCATTCGCGATAATGGCATTGGAATGTCGCCCGAAATCGTAGAAAAAATACGACAAGGTATGGGTTATACCACACTGGGAACAAAAAAGGAAAAAGGCTACGGAATAGGACTTCGTCTGGTGTGTGAATTTATCAAGCTACATCAAAGTAAACTTGAAATTGACTCTACACCCGGAAAAGGAACGCAATTTTTCTTTCGATTTCCGCTCCTCAATGCGGCTTAACTCTCCGAATCTACCTTAGCACTATCGAATTTCGGAACCCGGATTTACCGGCTCGTTGGGCTGCACGAAACGCAGTTTTCCTTCCGCATCCTCGGCCATTAAAATCATGCCTTGCGATTCAATGCCTCTGATTTTCCGGGGCTCGAGATTCAACAAAATGCTTACCTGCTGCCCAATGATGGCTTCGGGCGCAAAATGCTCCGCGATACCTGAAACTACAGTTCGCTTATCAATTCCAGTATCTACAAGCAGTTTCAATAGTTTGTCGGCCTTAGGAACACGTTCGGCCTCTAAGATTGTTCCAACGCGAATGTCCATTTTCATGAACTCGTCGTATGTAATTGAATCCTTCACTGGTTTATGTTGAATGGTTGTCTTTATTGCCTCTTTGGAGGCCTGAAGTTTGGCAATCTGTAAGTCAACTTCGTTATCTTCAATTTTACGGAAAAGAATTTCCGGGGCATTCAACGCGTGACCTTCGCTTAAATGCGCAATCAATAAATCATTCCAAGTGAATTGCTCAGGAAGATTGAGCATTCTCCGAATTTTTGCGGATGTATCCGGCAAAAACACCGATAAAGCAATCGACAATCGAGATACGATATCGATGCTGTAGGCAATGATATCGGCTATTTGATCGCGATCTGTCTCTAAATTCAATTTCCAGGGCTGAGCATCAGCTAGAAACTTGTTTCCGGCCCTGGCTAAATTCAGGGCGTCAAACAGCGATTGCCGAAACTGCCAGGCATCCATTTGTTCAGGTAGCTTCTCGAAAATTTGGCTGGCCACATCTTCTACTTCCGCTGAAGGAGTAAATGCAGACGTTGGAACCTTTCCACCAAAATACTTGTGGGTTAGCACCATCACCCGATTCACAAAATTCCCAAGAATGTCGGCCAACTCATTGTTAACCCTTGCCTGATAATCTTTCCAGCTAAAGTCGCTGTCTTTGGTTTCCGGGGCTATAGAGGTTAATACATATCTTAACTCATCACGTCGTCCCGGAAAATCCTGTAAATACTCATGGAGCCAAACTGCCCAATTTCGGGAGGTGGAAATCTTATCGCCTTCCAGATTTAGAAATTCATTGGCGGGCACATGGTCGGGCAAAATAAAATCGCCATGCGCCTTAAGGATTGCCGGAAAAATAATGCAATGAAAAACGATATTGTCTTTCCCGATAAAGTGAATCAAACTGCTTTGTTCATTTTTCCACCACTTTTCCCAATCCTCTCCGTTTTTTTCTGCCCATTCTCGGGTGGCAGAAATATAGCCAATAGGTGCGTCAAACCACACGTACAGCACTTTTCCATCTTCGCCTTCCAAGGGAACTTTTACCCCCCAATCCAAATCGCGAGTGATCGCACGCGGTTGCAGCCCTTGATCAAGCCAGGATTTACATTGACCGTAAACATTGGGTTTCCAATCCTCTTTATGGGTAAGCATCCACTCATTAATCCAAGTTTGCTGGTAACGGTCGAGGGCTAAAAACCAATGTTTGGTTTGCTTTTTAACCGGAGGCAGCCCGCTAAGTCTTGAGCGAGGTTGAATTAAATCAGATGGACTGAGCGATTTCCCGCACTTTTCGCATTGATCGCCGTAGGCATTTTCATTTCCACAATTTGGACAGGTACCAACGATGTATCGGTCGGCCAGAAATGTTTGCTCTTGCTCGTCGTAATACTGCTCAGTAATTTGCTCAACAAATTCGCCTTTGTGGTACAAATTCAGAAAGAATTCCTGGGCTGTTTCATGATGAACCGGCGCTGAGGTCCGCGAATAGACATCGAAAGAAATACCCAATTCACGAAAGGAATCACCCATCATTTTGTGGTATTTGTCTACAACATCCTGCGGACTAATACCAAGATCGCGCGCTTTCAGGGTAATGGGCACACCATGCTCGTCGGAGCCACAAATGAAGAGGACCTCTTTTCCGAGTAAACGGAGAAAACGTACGTAAGTGTCGGCCGGAATGTAACAACCGGCAAGGTGACCGATGTGTACCGGACCATTGGCGTAAGGTAACGCCGCAGTTACGGTGTAGCGTTTGGGATGCTTGGGTTGATTCATCCGAATTAAATGTGCAATGCGCGGTTATCGGTGGCGGCGAGGGCTGCTTCGCGAAACGACTCTGTGAATGTTGGGTGGGCGTGAGAAATTCGTGAAATATCTTCGGCAGATGCTCTGAATTCCATGGCCACAACGGCTTCGGCAATCATATCGGCTGCACGCGGACCAATCATATGAACCCCAAGGATTTCATCGGTTGTCGCGTCGGCCAAGACCTTAATCAAACCATCGGTATCCATGCTGGCACGGGCTCGACCTGAAGCTTTAAAAGGAAACGAACCCGATTTGTAAGCCCGCTTTTGCTCTTTGAGTTGCTCTTCGGTGTAGCCAACAGAAGCCACTTCCGGCCAGGTGTAAACCACGTTAGGAATGAGCAGATGATTGATGTGCGGATGTTGCCCGGCAATACGCTCGGCCACATAAACGCCCTCTTCCTCAGCCTTGTGCGCCAACATGGCTCCACGAACCACATCACCAATGGCATAAATGCCCGGTACTGAAGTCTCGCAATGCTCATTCACCGGAATTCTTCCTCGCTCATCGGCTGAAAGTCCTGCCTTATCGAGATTCAGTCCGTCGGTGTAAGGCCTGCGACCGGTCGAAACCAAGACGTAATCGCCTTTCAGCTCAAGGGTTTTGCCATCTTTCAAAGACTCAGCTTTCACCGAAACCGATTTTCCTTTCACCGAGGCTTCGGTAACCTTATGTTGAAGGTAAAACTCAAAGCCCAGTTTTGCCAGCGATTTTTGCAACTCTTTTGACAGCGTTCGGTCGAAAGCACCTACAATACCATCGGTAAATTCTACCACAGAAATTTTAGTCCCCAAACGGGCGTAAACAGAGCCCATTTCCATGCCGATTACACCGCCACCAATGATGATCATGTGCGCGGGAACCGCTTGTAAATTAAGGGCTTCGGTGGATGTGATGATGCGTTTTTTATCGATGCTCACTCCCGGAACTGAAGACGGTTTTGAACCTGTAGCAATAATCACTTTAGAGGCGCTCAGTTGCTCGGTTTTTCCATCGGCAGCGGTCACTAAAACCGTATTGCGATTTTCGAATGAACCATGGCCACGAAAAACGGTGATTTTATTTTTCTTCATCAAAAAGTCAATGCCGGCGGTGGTTTGCTTCACCACATCGTCTTTGCGCTTAACCATTTGTGGAAGGTTGACTTTCAAATTATTGAGCTCAATTCCATGCTCTGAAAAAGTGTGAGTAGCATTGTGATAATGCTCAGAAGAGTCGAGCATTGCCTTAGAAGGAATGCAGCCTACATTGAGGCAAGTACCTCCTAAAGTGCCGTATTTTTCAACCAAAGCGGTTTTCATTCCCAGTTGAGCACAACGGATTGCAGACACATATCCACCTGGACCTGAACCAATTATAACTACATCAAAAGCTTGCATAGAATTTTCGTTTAAGCGGTGCAATTTAGCAGTTTGACGGATGATTCTCGATGAAAATGGTGTTTAATTGAACAAGAAAGTAAAACGTAACGTTTTCATGAGAGAGTAGTATATTTGATTCAAATTATTCACCATGAGAATAGGTGAATTCGTAGAATTAGTCGTATTAATGTGGCTTACTATCGGTTTGTCGGCCTGTAGTAAAAGCGACAATCAGCCCGAATTTGGTACTTGCTTAGACCCAATCCATGTTGAATTTCCGATGGTGATACCGGTAGATACCTCAGGCGAAGAACCCACTGATTTGGGGTATCCGGGGAGAGTTTATGTTCCATCGGCCTTTACTCCCAATGGCGATTTTGTGAATGATACTTTTATTGTGGGTTGCAACACCGTTACCAATCAAATTATTTATCAGTTTTATTTGTATAAAAACAATGATCTGTATTTATCCAAAACGGGCTCTGAAAGGAATTCCGGTGCGATCTTTAAATGGGACGGAAGAAATCCGAGCGGACAAATTTTACCCGGAGTTTATCGATTAAGAATTGTACTCATAAACGGTGGGCAAATATTGATTAATCAAGATCATTATTTTCATTTAATTCTCTCGCCAACCGGAGGCTCCTTGCCCTCTGAATTCTCTTGTTTATGGTATCCTGCCAATTACGATGCAAGGAAAGGATTAGTTTATCCGGATGCGGAAATTTACGAATAAAAAGAAGGCCGTATTTTTCAATTTATTTTTTGGGCGCCTGCCTCGCTGGAGTTCTCATTACATGTTTGCATTATAGCCGGGCACCGCGTGTTCCGCTGCTACTCCTCAAAACAGAGCCGCCCTCGCGCTCCCTTCACTCTCACGCTCATTCCACTTTTCTCTACCTCCCACTCCACATTCCCATTCGCTCCCGCTCCCACACTCACTCTGTTTTTCGGGGTATTCGCTACACCCGCTGTCGCTTTATTTACGTGGTACCTAGGTCCTACTTAAGATCGGGGTCGATGATTTTCACACGAAAAAATCAATTCCATACATCACAAATTAAAACTGGCATTTTCGTAGAAAACCAACATGGTTTCGATTCTGTCCTTTCTTAGTCCGAGCTATTGCGCCACCGATTGAAGCCGGCAGCGCCCGAATTGCAGGCGCTAAGGCTTTGAGTAAAGGGCTGCAATTCGGAACTAAAGGCGAAAAGCGGGATGCCCGTCGAAAGCATTGGATTCGATGGGCAGCGGACCGGGCAGGCGCCCAAAGAACCGAAGTCGAGGAGATCTGGAATAACCTTGGCGCGTTAGGCGAAAATTGACAAAAAAGCGCTGAATTGGAGCTGATTGAACCATACTGTAGATGTTCATTTAAAAGGTTAAAATTTGATTATCAATATGATACGACTGTTAATGGAAGTATGCGGCATGGGCACTGAAATCGGATGAGAAGGCGTTATTTGCAGTATCTTCGCTTGAGTGGCTGTTGTGAAAACGCGTATTCTTACGATTCTCTTTCTCTGTATCGCGGCATTTCCGTTGCTGGCGCAGGTAAACAGCACTCTCCGCAAAAGGAGTTTAGCCTTAAACGGAGATACAATTCGCATCGACAGTTTAAGTATTGAGCCCGGAACTTTGCGATTTTCCAAGGGTTTTGCCGATAGCGCTGCTTATCGACTTGATTTAAATCGTGGAATTCTTATTAAAAAAGCAGGTTCTGTGGTAACCATGGATTCTTTGTTCTTAGAATATCGGGTTTTGCGCATTCCGCTTCAGAAAGAATACCGCAGTAAATCGAGAAGTTACTCGCCAAATGAGGAGCGGGGTATTTTCAATCCATTGGTGTATAGTCCACCAAGCCGGGAAAAAAATGCCCCTGTTTTTGGGGGTTTGAACAAAGCAGGCTCAATTTCGAGAGGCATAGCCGTGGGGAATAATCAGGATTTAGCTGTAAATTCTACATTAAACCTACAATTATCGGGTAAATTATCTCCCGAAATTGCGGTTAATGCCGCCATTACCGACGATAACATTCCTATACAACCAGATGGAAACACACAGCAATTACAAGATTTTGATAAGGTATTTATTGAATTAACATCGGAAAAAGCCAAATTAATTGCGGGAGATTTTCAAATCACAAGACCTGAATCGTATTTCTTGAACTTTAACAAAAGGCTGCAGGGACTTAGCCTTGAGACCAGGCAGGAAGTAGTAATTATGCCGGGCATGGGAAAAGCCAAAGTGAAGGCCGGGGGCAGTTTGGCCGTGGCGAGGGGGCGGTTTCACCGGAATACAATTCAAGGAATTGAAGGAAATCAAGGTCCTTATCGATTACGTGGAGCCAACAATGAGCAATTTATCATTATTCTTTCCGGATCTGAGAAGGTTTATATAGATGGTCGCTTACTTAGGCGTGGGCAGGAGAATGATTATGTGATTGATTATAATTCGGCCGAAATTATATTTACTTCGCGGAATTTAATGACGAAAGACCTGCGGATTTTTGTGGAATTCGAATATTCTGACCGCAATTATGCCCGCAGTTTATATCATATAAATACTGAAATCGAACAAGGTCGATTAACTACCCGATTAAATATATTTTCCGAACAGGATTCCAGAAATCAGCCTCTACAGCAACAACTCAACGAGGAGCAAAGGGCAGCATTGGCATTGGCCGGCGACACGCTTGGAAAGGCGCTTGTAGAAGCAGTAGATAGCGTAGGATTTACGCCAGATCTGGTCTTGTATAAGCAGATCGACACCCTTGTGAACGGACAATTATACAGTCAAATTCTGGTATATTCCATTTCGCCGGATTCGGCCATTTACAGAGCTACATTCACCAACGTTGGCGCAAATCGTGGAAATTATATTCAAGCCAGCTCTAATGCGAATGGACGTGTGTTTCGGTGGGTTGCACCTGTGGATGGCGTTCCGCAAGGGAATTTTGAACCCAAAGCACAGCTTATTCCGCCAACCCGAAAAAGGATTATAACCCTCGGAAATGATTATCAATTAAGTAAGCGGGCAAAAATCCTCACAGAATTGGCCTTTACAGAGTCTGATTTAAATACATTTTCAGACCGTGACCAGTTTGATGATCAGGGTCAGGCCATCAGAGTAGCCGCAGAGCACAAGCAGCCATTAGGCAAAGACAGCTCGGCGTGGCAGCTTACCTCAACAGCCAGTATGGAATATGTAAGCCGGTATTTTAGTCCGCAGGAACGTTGGCGTAATGTTGAATTTGACCGTGACTGGAATTTGCAACAACTCAGCAATACGCCAGCCGATGAACTCCTGCCGAGATTGCAATTAAGTTTGCAAAAAAGCCATATCGGCACCTTGAATTATTTATTTACGGCATTTATCCGACAAGGTGATTTCAGGGCTACTCAACACAGTTTAAATACTGATTTGAGGAAGGGGAAAAACCGATTTCAATATATTGGTAGTTTAACCGATAATGCATCAACAGCGCGGACCGCGAACTTCTACCGTCACCGAACATTGATAACCCGCGATATTTATCGTTTTCAATTGGGGTACAAAGATGAATTCGAGCGTAATTTAATTGGAGATGCTTTGGCGGGCGATACCTTACTGGCTCAGGCATATCAGTTTTTTGACCGCCAATTTTTCATTCAGAACTTAGATACTGCGCGCCAGAAGTTTAATTTGTTTTACCGAGTGCGCACCGACGAGGGTGTTCGGAGTAACGACTTGTTAAATTATGCCCGCGCA